>JAUVPB010000335.1 GCA_030598925.1 Actinomycetes bacterium | reverse complement strand
TCCGGGCAGACCCCGAAGCGGTGGACCCGGGAGCAGGTACGGCGATGCGTGAGATGTTCGAGCCCGACCGACGACGGTCGGTCTCCTAGCCCAGTTCCACCCTCACCAGCGGGCTGCGGGCGACCCACTCCTCGACTGGCGCGGTCGCACCGTAACGCTCTGCGATCGTGGGGATGACCCGCCGCCTCTCGTCAGGATCGGTCACGACGATCGCCGTCGCTTCCAGGTCCGCCTCAACGCTCTCTTTGAGATGGAAGGTGAACGCGGGATTGGCCAGCATGTTGGCGTACCAGCCGCGCTTTCCCGGTATGCCGCTCAGGTAGAGCGAGCCATCGATGTTGCAGAACCAGAGCTCTCTGCGGCGGGGCTCACCCGACTTCCGCCCGACCGTCGTGATGTCGATCACTCGATCCGATTCAAGTGCCTTTGCGATTTCTTCGTTCATCGGGACGTTCGGCCCTTATCGGCCGAGTGCGGTTCATGAGAAGTGTAGGACTCGACGAACCGCAACGCTGCTACTGAGCCGGGAATCGTGCGGCAGTAGGATTGATCTCGCTATGGAGCAGGCTCTCGTGTGGATGCGACATGGACGACGCTGAACTGCTCGAGCGGATCGCGTCGGGCAAGCTCGTCGAAGGCCCCGAGCATGCCAACGAGCAGTACCTCGAAGGGTTGAAACGCACGCTCATCGTCTCTGCGGACACCGAGCTGATCAGCGCACCCTCCTACCTTCGCGCCGCCCGCAGCGCACCGCGAATGCAGAACTACATCTCGGTGATGGGCATCATCCAGGACGAGCTGGGCCACGCCCACATCGCCTACCGCATGCTCCGCGACCTGGGCGTCGACACCGACGCTCTCATCTACGAGCGGGAGCCGCGCGAATTCCGGCATCCCTACGCGTTCGACGTGCCGCTCGATTCGTGGTACGAGATGGTCGTCGCGAACGCGTTCTACGATCGCGCCGGCTTCGTGCTCCTGACCGACATCTTTGAGCACACGAGCTACGGGCCGTGGAAGCGTGCGTTGGTCAAGGTCGACCGTGAGGAGACATTTCACCTACGCCACGGCGAGCGGTGGATGACCACGCTCGCTGCAGACCCTGACCACAAGCCGAAGCTGCAGGAGGCCGCCGACTGGATGTTCCTGATGACGCTCGAGTGGTTCGGCCTGCCGGACTCGCTCAAGCGGCACATGGACCAGCTCGGCTACGGACTCAAGGGCCTGAGCAACGACGAGCTGCGTCAGACCTGGCTCAGAACTGCGGCGCCGTTCTGCGACTCGATCGGCATCGAGACGCCCGTCCACCGCGACGAGGACACAGGTGAATACGTGATCGACTGCCCCTTCCCGTGCGAGTTCGACGAGGAGCAGAAGCGGTGGCTCCTCGAGGACGGCCCGATCGAATGGGATCAGGTCATCGCGCGCTGGAAGCGCCGTGGTCCCGCCAACGTCGAGTTCGTGCGTGCCCTGCAAGCAGGCCGTCGGGAGCAGAACGGGCTCGCGGCGTGACGGGCCGGGCCGACGCCAGAAGCGAGGCGAGCCTCTCGGGCGAGGCGAGCGTCTCGGGCGAGGCGAGCGTCTCGGGCGAGGCGAGCGTCCAGGGCGGCAGCTGCGTGACGGTCGACACGCTCCGCGGCGCGCTCGCCGACGTGCTGGACCCGGAGTATCCCGTGAGCCTTGTCGATCTGGGCCTGATCCGCGGGCTCCGGATGGAAGACACGACGGCCCACGTCCAGGTGGTCTTCTGCAACCTCGGCTGCCCCTGCACGGAGCTCATCCAGGACGACATCGAAGCCAAGCTGTCTGAGATCGACGGGGTCGAGGCGGTCGAGATCGAGGAGGTATTCGACCGCTGGACGCGCGCCGACGTCAGCGCGAAAGGCCTGCGGCAGCTGCGCCAGGTCGGCGTCGCGTGAGCGAGGCGCC
>JAUVPB010000303.1 GCA_030598925.1 Actinomycetes bacterium | reverse complement strand
CGGCTCGCTCGACATCGTCAGCCTTGACAACGCAGGAGATCCGGATCGACGAGGTCGAGATGATCTCGATGTTGATGTTCGCCTCGGCGAGTGCCTCGAACGTTCGCGCCGCAACGCCTGGGTGCGAGCGCATGCCCGCTCCGACGAGCGACACCTTTCCAACGTTCGGATCCGTGATGACGCCGTCCGAGCCGATCTCGCTCGCTAGGGAGTCCAACAGCTCCTGCGTTCCGGCGAGGTCCGCCCGCGGCATCGTGAAAGAGATGTCCGTGTGACCGTCCGCCGCGACGTTCTGCACGATCATGTCGATGTTGACGCCCGCATCCGCGAGCGCGCGGAAGTAGCGCGCCGCGATGCCGGGCCGGTCCGGCACGTTCGTGATCGTCACCTTGGCTTCAGAGGTGTCGTGCGCGATGCCCGAGATGATCGCCTTCTCCATGAGGTCTGACTCCTTCTTCACCCACGTTCCAGGTGTGTCAGCGAATGACGAGCGGACGTGGATCGGTACTCCGTGATTTCGTGCGTACTCGACCGAACGGACCATCAGGACTCGCGCCCCGCATGCCGAGAGCTCGAGCATCTCCTCGAACGTGAGCTCGTCGAGCTTGCGTGCTCTGCGCTCGACGCGCGGGTCGGCGGTGTAGACGCCGTCGACGTCGGTGTAGATTTCGCAGCTATCGGCGCCGAGGTAGGCGGCGAGCGCAACGGCGGTCGTATCCGACCCGCCTCGGCCGAGTGTCGTGATGTCGGCAGTGGTCGAGACGCCCTGGAAGCCGGCGACGATCGCGATCTTCCCGGCCTCGAGCGTCTCGGACACGCGGCGTCCGCGCACCTCGACGATGCGGGCTCGGCCATGCGCGGTATCGGTCAGAATCCCGGCCTGCGAGCCCGTGAAGGACATCGCGTCGAACCCCTGCTCGTCGATCGCCATCGAGAGGAGGGCCATCGAAATGCGCTCACCGGCCGTCAGGAGCATGTCGAGCTCGCGCGGGCGAGGGCGAGACGAAACCTCACCGGCGAGGTCGATGAGATCGTCGGTGGTCTTTCCCATCGCGGAGACGACGACACAGACACGGTGACCCTTGCGGGCCGTCGCAACCACGCGACTGGCGACCTGTTGAATCCTCTCCGCGTCTGCGACGCTCGTTCCCCCGAACTTCTGCACGATTGTTGCCATACCTGGAACCTAGCGATTCGAGAGGCGCGCTGGTGGCCTGCGGTAGCGCAACGCGTACTCTGTTGGGAAGGTCACCGCCGCGACTACGGAGGGCACGATGGTGTTTACGAAGCGAGCCAAGATCGAGTTGCCGTCAGCAGCGGATGCGCCGCCTGGTCGTGAGACGCCTGTATCGGTGCCGACGGAGCACTTCGTGAATGGGCATCCGTTGCAGCCCCCGTTCCCCGAGACCACGCAGCGTGCGGTGTTCGGAATGGGATGCTTCTGGGGCGCGGAGCGCAAGTTCTGGGAGGCCCCCGGTGTCTACACCACGGCGGTTGGCTACGCGGGCGGCTCGACACCCAATCCGAGTTATCAGGAGGTGTGTTCGGGCGGTACCGGGCACACCGAGGTCGTCCTCGCGGTGTACGACGAGAACGAGACCACGTACGAAGAGATGCTTCGGATCTTCTGGGAGAATCACGATCCGACGCAGGGAATGCGGCAGGGCAACGACGTGGGGACGCAGTACCGCTCGGCGCTCTACTGGGCGAGCGAGTCGCAGCGCGAGGCCGCGGCGCGGTCGGTCGAGACCTACGCGCGCGTCCTTGAGGATGCCGGCTACGGTCCGATAACGACCGAGGTCAGCTCCGAGCCCCCGTTCTATTACGCCGAGGATTACCACCAGCAGTACCTCGCGAAGAACCCGCACGGCTACTGCGGGATGGGGGGCACTGGCGTGAGCTGCCCCACCGGCCTGCTTGCTCCTGCATCCGAGTAGCAGCGCGACCAGCGCGTTCCTTTCCCCGTGGGCGGGAGTAACACCGCACCGACGATCGTTGTCGTCGGCAGCATCAACGTCAACCTCGTGCTGACAGCTGCACGGCTCCCGCGAGCAGGTGAGACGATCACAGGCGCGGCGTTGGCCGAGGTACCCGGCGGCAAGGGTGCGAACCAGGCGCTCGCTGCGCGCCGACTCGGCGCCGAGGTGTCGCTCGTGGGGCGTGTCGGCGACGACGCGCGGGCTTCCATCGCGCTCGCCAACCTCGAAGAGGCCGGAGTCGATCTGAGCCATGTTGGCACCGACGACGTGCAGTCAACGGGCGTTGCCGCCGTCACCGTCGGCCCCGGCGCCTCAAGCGGGTAGTGCTGATGGGCGGCGCGGTTGGGCTCGGCAACGTCACGCCGGCGGCCGAGTTCAACATCTGGCAGGACCCGGAGGCGGCCACGCGTGTGTTCGCGAGTGTTCTCGACATCACGATGATCGGCCTCGACGTTACGCATCACGCTCTTCTCGGGTCTCGCGAGGCCGATGAGCTTCGTCAGGCCGGCGCCCAGGGCAGGTGCGTCGCCGAGTTGCTCGATGTCTTCGCCGAACGCAATGCCGACGTGTGCGACCTCGCAGGTGCACCGATCCACGACGCTGCCGCTGTGGCGCACGTCGCTCGCGGCGATCTGGTCTCGACGGAGCATCTTCACGTCGACGTCGATTGCAGCTCAGGCCCGAGCCGGGGGCGTACGAACGTCGATCGCGCACGTTGGGCTCGAGATCGACGGGTCAGCGTTCACACGGTTCCTCGTCGAGCGGCTCTCGTCGCGCTAGCTGCCCATCGGCGATCTGGCTACTGCTT
>JAUVPB010000137.1 GCA_030598925.1 Actinomycetes bacterium | reverse complement strand
GTGGAGGTCGGCGATGCTGTGCCGCTGACGGCAGAGCTCGCGGAGGAGCTAGCGCGAACAGAGTCCAGCAGTCGGCGGGTCATGTACTCAAAGACGTCAGTCGGTGTGGCGAAGAACCGCTATGCACTGGGTGTGCGGACGTCGGTTGCGCTGCCCGTGATGGACGGCTCGACTGCCTGGGGCGTACTCGTTGCGCACGCCGACGGCGACACGGGAGCGATCGAGCGCGAAGACGTCCTCGCGGAGTTCGCCGCCGTTGTCGAGCTGGGATTCGCCAACGAGCAGCGAGTGCAGACGCTCGAGGCGATGGCGGCGACCGACTCACTCACCGGGCTGATGAATCACCGGACATTCTTCGCTCGACTGGACGGTGAGATCGAGCGCGCACGCCGTTACAGCAGAGCGATGACCCTTGCGCTGATCGACCTCGACAACTTCAAAGAGGTCAACGACGCCCTCGGCCACCAGGTCGGCGATGAGGTGCTCGTGGCGGTCGCGACCTTCCTCCAGAGCTTCAGCCGCAGTAGCGACATCATCGCGCGTGTCGGGGGAGAGGAGTTCGCTTGGCTGATGCCCGAGACGGCAGGTCGCGACGCGATGCGAGCAGTCGAGCGGGCGCGAAGCATCTCTGCCGATGAATCGCTCGGACCTGTGGACGGGCTGACCTTCTCCGTGGGCATCTGCGACTCAGCCGAGGCCAGCGCGAACGCTGACGAGCTCTACCGTCTCGCGGACACGGCGCTCTATGAGGCGAAGCGGCGCGGCCGCAATCGAATCGTTCTCTACCGGCCGTCGGAGGTTGTCGGTGACGATGCTGACAGCGCGAAACAGGGCCGCTTCGAGCGGGACCGACGCCTCCACGCGATTCAGTCGCTCGCACGCTCTCTTGACAGCCCTCGACCCGGCTCGTGGACGCATTCGGAGCGCGTCAGCAACCTGGCCGCCAAACTCGGTGCAAAGCTCGGTTGGTCGTCGGAGCGGCTGATTGCTCTTCGCGAGGCCGCCCTCGTGCATGACGTGGGGAAGGTCAGCGTACCCAGGTGGCTGTTGGAGAAGGGCGAAGAGCTCGATGAGACCGAGCTCACCGCGCTGCGTGCTCATGCCGCGCTGGGCGCCGCCATCGTCGAGGACGTCCTGACGGAAGAGCAGACTCGTTGGGTGCGTCATCATCACGAGCGCTGGGACGGTAAGGGGTATCCCGATGAGCTCTCTGGCTCAGAGATTCCGGAGGGAGCTCTGATTCTCGCGGTCGCCGACGCATGGGACACGATCGCCTCACGCCGCTACGGTCAGGGCCGAAAGCCGGTCGAGGCGCTCGGCGAGTTGGTCGGCGTGGCCGGGACACAGTTCGCCACCGATGTCGTCGACGCGCTCGTCGAGCTGTGGAACGCCGACGAGCTCGATCGTGAGGACGGCCCGCCGCTCACCGAGCGGTCCTGGCAAGCGGCCTAGTACGCGGCCTGGAGGAGCTCGATCACCTCGTCCGGTGAGCTCACCGGACGCGGATTCGTAGCGACGATGATGTCCTCGAGGGCGTCTTTCGCGAGCGCGGGAAAATCGTCAGGCTCGACGCCGACGTCGCGAAGTCTGTGTGGTTGCTCGAGGTCATGTACCAGCTCGAGAATCGCCGCTCGTCCCGCTGCACTCGCCTCGTCGGTACTGAGCGAGCTGATGTCTACACCCATAGCCTCGGCTATCCAGGCCTGCCGATCGCCGACGTGATCCTGGTTGAACTCCATCGTTGGGTGAAGCATCACGCACGATGTATGTCCGTGCGGCACGTTGTTGCGCGCGCCGAGTTGATGACCGATCCCATGACTCAGGCCCAGCGTTACGTTCGCCAGCCCGCACACTGACATCCAGGCTCCAATGTGCGCCTGCGTCCGCGCCACGAGGTCGTCCGGATCGTTGTTGCATTCCCGCAGGTAGCGGTTGAGCATCGCGAGCGAGCGCACGGCCAGCGCGTCGGTGAACGGATGTGCGTTCGTCGAGCAGATCGCCTCGACGCAGTGGTCGACCGATCGCATGCCGGTCGACAGCCACAGCCACATCGGAGTATCGAGCGTCAGCTCCGGATCGAGAAAGACGGCCTTGCCCGCCAGCTTCTTGTCGATATAGAGGTCCTTGACCTTCCTCACTTCGTCCGTGATGCCGATGAAGTGCGTGAACTCGCCCGCCGACAGCGTTGTGGACACCGCGATCAGCGGGACGGTGTTCCCGTTGACAGGTGGAAGCTCGACCGTGGCCGGGTACTCGAACTTGATCCGGCTGAGTTCGAAGCTGTCGTGATCCTCGATGCCCTCAGCGAGCGCCAGCAGCACGGCCTTGCCGGTGTCGTTCGGGGTGCCGCCACCGAATGTGACTACCCCGTCGGCCCCGATCGACCTGGCGTGCTCCGCCGCGCCGAGCACCGAGCCGCGGTGGACATGCTGAATGGTCTCGTGAAACACGTCGGCGATACGCCCGCCGGCGGCGACGCGCACCCGGTCGACGAGATCGGTCTTCGTGGCAAGCGTGTTGCTCGTGATCAGCAGCGCTCTTTCCACGCCGTGCTGCTTGAGTGTGTCGGCGAGCCCCGCCACGCAACCGGCCCCGTAGTGGACGTCTTCGATCGGCAGGAACGTAAATGCGCCCTTGATGTCAGTTTTCGTCGGTTCGTACATGGGGCGGGAGTCTAGGGGCTGGTCATCCAGGCCGTTTGCTGAGCGACGGCGCCGTTGGTCGGTACGCGACTCGTATACTCAGGCGATGACGACCAAGGTTTCGCAACGGCGCGCAGAGAAGCCTGTCGGCGGCGAGTTTGTTCGCATAGAGAGCGTGTTCCGTGACTGGGTCTCTGCCGATCCGGGCGCGCGATTCGCGGCACAGGAAGGGCGCTATCACCTGTATGTCTCCGACGCGTGCCCGTGGGCGCATCGGACGGCGATCGTTCGGCGACTCAAGCAGCTCGACGACGTCGTCTCGCTGTCCATGGTCGAGCCGGTTCGTGACGAGCGTGGCTGGGCGTTCGCCGTCGACTCGGGAGTCAGCAGTGATCCGGTGAACGGCTACACGTTCCTGTCGGAGGCCTATCAAGCCAGCGACACGGCGTCTGAGGGTCGCGTCACGGTACCCGTGCTCTGGGACCGCGAGCTTGGCCGCATTGTGAACAACGAGTCGTCCGAGATCATCCAGATGCTGAACAGCGAGTTCGACGCCTGGGGTGATGCGTCTCTCGATCTGTATCCCAGTGAGCTGAAGCGCGAGATCGACGAGATCAACGACATCGTGTACGAGTACGTCAACAACGGCGTCTATCGCTGCGGCTTCGCGAGGACACAGGAGGCATACGATCGCGCCGTTCTCGGCCTGTTCGACACACTCGATGCGCTCGACGAGCGGCTTTCGACGCAACGCTTCCTCGTCGGTGATCGGCCGACGCTCGCCGACTGGCGGCTCTTTCCGACGCTCGTGAGGTTCGACGCGGTCTACGTTGGGCACTTCAAGTGCAACCGGAAGCGAGTCGACGACTATCCGAACCTGTCCGGTTACCTACGAGACCTCTACTCCGTCCCGCACATCGCCTCCACCGTGGACATAGAGCGGACGAAGCACCACTACTACCTGAGCCATGCGGGTCTCAATCCGTCAGGCATCGTCCCCGCCGGCCCGGACCTGGACTTCACGGCCGCGCACGACCGGGCGCGGTTCTCGGCCGCCTAGCTCGGAGCCTCGCCTGACGTTGGAAGCCGGCTCCGGCGGAGAGTCGCGACTACCTGGCGCCGCTGGCTGATCAGGATGAAGGCGGCTAGCACGAGCGCGATGCCGAGCGCCTGGACGACTCCGAGGCTCTCGCCGAGCACCGCCACTGCGAGCGCAACCGCGACGAGCGGCTCGAACAGACTGAGCACGGCGCCATGCGAGGGACCTACGCGACCAACGCCTACGACGAGTAGACCGAAGGGAATGAGCGTGCCGACCAGCGCAGTGAGCGCGAGGTACAGCCATCCGACTCCCGAGGGCCAGCCAGGCCCTGCGATTGCGGCGAGCGTGCCGAACAGCAAAGCACCCACGATCAGGATGAGCGCGACGCCCGTCGCCCACGACCCCTCGCGAGCCGGACGAGTCATGAGTAGGTAGTACAGAGCGGCAGCGAACGCGCTCGCAACAGCCAGCCCGATCGCCCTGGCTGGAGCCGAACCGGCGCCGCCGAGCTCGAGAACGAGTATCGATCCCGTCACGCCAAGGAGCGCGGTTAGTCCGGTACGTCCGTCGAGCGGCCGCCGAAGCACGAGGGTGGAGATTGCGACAACGATGATCGGGAAGACGTAGACGACGGGCAAGGCCTGCGAGACATCGCCGACGTCGATCGCTGCGACGTAGGCGCCGGCTCCGATGACGTTCGCGATCGCCGCCCCCAGCCAGAGCCGCGCGCCTCGTACGCTAGGCCGGGCTCGGCGCCAGAGCAGCGCGATGGGAAGCGCCACGAGCGCGCTCAGTACGTATCGGGTAGCCAGCACCGTGCTGACGCTCGCGCCGTTGTCCAACGACAGCTTCGCGAAGATCGACATGGCGCCGAAGCACGCGGCAGCCGTGAGCACGAGAGCCGCCCCGGCCACCCAGGTGTGCTCGCGGTGGCGGATAGCCGCCGTCGAGACGTCGTCGCGCACGGAGACACGAGTAGCAGAGGCCGGCCGCACGGGCGTCCGGTGTTTCGTGACGCGGCTAGCCGACGTGTGTCGTGCCGTGGCTAGTCGGCGCGTCTGGTTCCGCGACTAGCCGACGCGCTTGATCGTCACGCGCGCGAGAAACCGACCCCAACCCTGGGTGCTGTTGTTGACGTCGCCGCTGCCCTGAATGCCCTTCGAGCGTTTGATCACGCCTTTCTCGCTGGGCCCGACGTTGTGTGCGCCGAGGCACGGAACGTGGGACCGACTCTCCGTGTTCACCTCTGAGCCACCATCGAGTGCGCGAAGCCGCAGGGTCTTGCGCGCGCCGACCCTGGCGGCCGGCAGTCGCGCGTTCGTCTGCCCCACGAAGGTGTCGTTGGAGCACGTCTGCATCGAGGCCCAGCTCAGCCGAAGGTGCTTGTTGGTAGTCGTTATGCGAAAGCTGGCAGACCGTCGAGCCGGAATGCGGGGCCCGACGTTCGCCGCGCCGAGCCCTCGCTTGGCGCGGGCCTCCGACAGCGCGACGGATGTCACACCATCCTCGGCCAGGGCTGCGATGCCCGGGCTCGCCTTCTTGCCCAACCGGAACAGTCGGAAGCTGCGATTGTGCACTGCGTAGACCGGAGGCGTGAGGTCGGCTCGCCCGAGGTTCCTAATCGTCACCTTGAACACGTAGTTCTGCCCTCCGGCGGCTGCCGTTGGCGTGGCAGCTTCAGCTGCCGCGGTACCGCCGAGTGCCGCGACGAGGGCCGTGGTCAGCACAATCGTTGCTCCGAGCGCGCGTCGCATACGGAGACCAAGGGTAGCGCCAACTTCTTGCGCCCTTCTTACGTGTCCGCCGGGCGGATGGGAGGACGGATTCTGGACGGCCGACGTCCAGGGACTGTGCGCGGCACGTCGTCGTATCGCAGCGTGCAGCGTCGTTCGCGTCGCTCCTGTGCCGTTGCCGGAACGGGTGTACAGTCGTCGTGATTTGGTCCCGCTTCGAGGAGGATGAAATGAGTGTTGCCAACGTTGAATCATGCGGCGCGCGGTCGCATGCGAGCTTTCAGGACGCGGCAAGCGTCCCCGGGGCATAGGCATGGCGTTTCCTGATCTGCATCTCGAGACGTGCCGGTTGAGCAAGGACGGAGAGGTAGCGACGGTCACGATCATTCCGCCTCGCAACCTCGGTGCCGGCACAGCTGATCTTCACTGGGAGCTCGGAGAGGTGTTCAGCGCGCTTCGTGGCGACACCTCGACTCGTGTCGTGGTCTTCACCGGCGAGGACGGGGAGTTCTACCAGCCGATGGATGGCGCGTTCTACGACCAGCCCGAGCTGCGTGAGTATGTTGCGGAGCCCGCTCACGCCTACAAGACGTTCACCGGCATCGTGCGCGTGCATCAGGCAATGGCCGAGCTCGAGAAGCCCATCGTGGGCAAGATCAACGGCAACGCGCTCGGGTTCGGATCGAGCCTGGTGTTCGCATGCGATCTCATTGTCTGCGACGAGGCCGCTCTTGTCATCGACATCCACCTCGGAATGGGAGAGGTCAAGGAGGGCGGACCGAACTTCGGGATCGTCACCGGCGACGGCGGCAGCGCACTCATTCCGCTGTTCTTCTCGCCTGCGATCGCGAAAGAGGTGCTGATGCTCGCCAAACGTTTCACGGGTCGCGACCTCGCTGACATGAATGTCATCAACTACGCCGTTCCGGCGAGCGAGTTGGAGGCCAAGGCAGACGAGATCGTTCAGGCGCTCCTGCGTCGCTCGGCGTTCGCACTGGCCTGGACAAAGCGAACCGCGAACCGAATCGTTGCGCATCATCTCAACATGACGCTCGACTCGGCGGCGGCATACGAGATGGTCAACTTCCTCCAGATCGACCGACTCGACGGCAAGGATCCGATGAGCCTCGAAGTGGATCATTAGACAGCGCTACACAGTGGGCCACGGGCACCCTTCAGGGCCACGACACGGCCGCCGATTGCGAATTCGGGGGCCCGCGAAACGCGGGCCCCCGAGCGCCGACGGCGAGGCCGAGGCAGCGCTCGCGCGGGCTGTTGCTGCAGTCCGCCCGTCCCTACACTGAGGAGGCGGGCAAAACGAGAAAACGGGGTCTTCCTGGATGAGTGAGCCAACGGTTCCGACCGGCTCGACAGACGTCGACGCGGTCGAGGAGCGCTACCGCATCGAGCGGGAGAAGTTCGACGAGATCAGCGCCGGCCACGAGTTGGGACCCGATGCGATTCTCCCGGACGACATGACCTTCGCACGGATGTGCGAGGAGGACACGTACTTCCCGGGCCTAGCCGAGTACTTGGGTGATCTTCGTGGCAAGTGCGTGCTCGAGCTTGGCTGTGGCACCGGCGTGACTGCCGTCGCTCTCGCCAAGAGCGGCGCACACGTCTCGGCCTTCGACATCTCGCCGGGCAGCATTGACGTCGCTCGCAAACGGGCCGAGCTGAACGGCGTCGCGAGCGAGACGGATTTCCTCGTGGCTCCGGGGGAGAACCTTCCGTATGAGGACGCGTCATTCGACGTCGTCGTCGGTTCGGCTGTCCTCCATCATCTCGACGTTGACCGTGCCGGTCCGGAGACTCGGCGCGTGATGCGTTCGGGTGCGCTCGCAGCCTTTAGCGAGCCTCTGGCGAACAACCCGTTAGTTCGTGTCGCGAGAGACCGTCTCTGGTATCCACAGAAGGCCGAGCGCGGCGCCGACGTTCCCTTGCGCTACAGCGACCTCGAGGCCTGGTCTCACTATTTCGACGAGTTCACGTGGAAGGAGATCCACCTCTTCGGGATGGCCGAGAGGCTCAGCGGGTGGCGCTGGAGCTTTCAGCCGCTCCATCGGTTGGATCGATACGTTCTCGATCGCGTACCGCCCCTGCGACGGCTGGCGAATTACTC
>JAUVPB010000074.1 GCA_030598925.1 Actinomycetes bacterium | reverse complement strand
TTCCGCGCTACCTGGCCGAGTACGTTCGGAACCTCGGCATCCTGACGCTCGAGAACGCCGTGCGGAAGATGACGTCGCTGCCAGCACGGCGCCTCGGCCTCACCGACCGAGGCCTGATCGCCCCGGGCATGGCCGCCGACCTCGTGGTCTTCGACCCGGACTCGATTCAGGACACTGCGACCTACGAGGAGCCGCGACGGTACCCGGACGGCATCCCGTACGTCATCGTGAACGGACGGTTTGTCGTCGACGAAGGAGAGCGCACCGACGAGTTGCCGGGCCGCGCCCTCCGACGGACTCAGACGGCTGCCAACGCCTCCTGAACACGATCGAGCGCGCTGAGCGGCGCCAGACCGTAGTGGTAGAAATCGACGCGATCGAGGTCGAGATCTTTCGCGACGCGCAGCTTCTGGACGAGATTCCCGACCGAGTCGCAGTCGGGCGGCGTAGGGCGAAGCGCGACGGCGAGCGAGCCAGGCCCGATCAGCTCGCGATAGGACTCTAGATCGAGGCGCACGCGGCTCGCGCCCGTCGCGTAGCCAACCGCCTCTATCCCGTCGCAAACGTCGGCGATCGCCGCCAGATCGACGCCGAGCTGCCACGCGATGGTCGGCGCAGGCCCTCCCTCGGGCCGTCCCGTCGCGTACCCCTTCACGGCGCCTGACAGCTCGAGAAACGTGAAGCGCGCCCCATGCTCGTGCGCCGCCTCCACGACCTCGTTCGCGAGCGAGCGCACCGCCTCCTCCCGCATCGCGAAGTACGCGAGTAGCTGCCCGTCAGCCACGTCGGTGAACTGCTCGCGCTCGACCGCGCCAGGTGGTTGCTCGGCGCCCCCGAAGGCCGCATCGATCTCGGCCGCTACCACCCGCTGGAGCAGCTCGGCGTCGATGCCGTCCGCAGCAGCGCGCCTCCGGCAACTCACACAGAAGCACAGGCCCAGCAGGAAGCGTGTTCTGGGTGCGAGCTCGAGAAAGTAGCGCTCGTGGTGGAAGCCGTGCTCAAGCGGGTGGTAGTGCAGACTCTCCGCGAGAATCGAGTCAACGCCCTGTGCCGCGATGTCAGCGGCGAGCGCTCGCGCGTATGCGCGAGCCCCGGGATCAGCTGGGCAGAGGTCGGTCAGGTACGGGTCGCCGAAGGCGTTGCGACACACGTGAGGCTGGACCGCGGCATCCAACCGGTCGGTGTGCATGAAGACTGCCCAGGCATGAAGGGCAAGACCGCGGCCCTGAGCCTGCACTCGCGCCGCGCTCAGCGGATCCGGATCGACCGCAAGACTGTTGACGATCGGTGCGAAGGGCACGTCGCGCCAGCGCTCAGGCTTCGGTTGGAAGTAGAGCGCCCCGGGCTCGAGGAACTGGACGCGACGCGCCGGATTGTGCGGGAAGACGTCCCGGGCCTCGTGGTAGGCGAAGGCGGCCAGAATCCCACTCAGCCCAGCGCGCTCAACGTTGTCGAGCACCTGTGTGACACCCTCGTCTGCAAGGTCGAGAGCGAAAAGGAACGCTGACGCATTCAACGGCGGAGGCTCCGGTGACATGATCGGCGGATTATCGTCGATCGGCTCGACACACTCGCAGCCCGTACTGAGACAACGGGGGCTGTTTGCATTCGCCCGGGAAACCGTGGTAAGACGACCAAGGGCCGAGACCGGCCAGCGACACGACGCACGACGGGAGGAGACCCATGCCAGGCTCCCAATTCATGCCCGAGATGACGAGCCGCGAGGTCCGCGACTACCTCGAACGCGGCGGCCGGACGGTCCTCGTCCCCGTCGGATCGACGGAGGATCACGGAGATCACGGCCCGTTATGGACGGACGTCTACATTCCTCAGGAGGTCGCGAAGCACGCGGCACCTGAGCTCGACGCGCTGGTCGGCCCGCCGATTCCGTTCGGAATCGCCCATGACCACCGTGGCGCCCCGGGGCTCATCCACCTTCGCCTCGAGACGTTCACTGCGTTGCTGCAAGACGTGGTGGTCTCGCTCGCTGACGGGGGATTCACGCGCATCGTCCTGCTGAACGGCCACTACGTGAATACGTGGGCGATGGCGTATGCCGTCGCGCAGTTCGCTGACGAGCTCTCCACGGATGTTCGCGTCTACCCATTCCCGTACTGGCAGGGGCTGCCCGCCGAACAGGCGGGTGCGTACATCGGCCCCGACGTCGGCATCCACGCGAACGTCGGCGAGACCTCGGTGGTGATGGCGATCGACGAGAACCTCGTCGACATGGACCAGGCTCGAGACTTCATGCCCGACTTCGGAGAGCTGAGAACACATCCGTTCGCATTGCTGGATCCCGTCTTCCTCGCAACCCCGGGGTCGTTCTGGTCGTTGCTCGAGGAAGGCGGCGGCGTGTGGGGCTCGCCAACGGAATCAACGGCCGAGAAGGGCGACGAGTTCATCCGTTGGTGCAAGGACGCAGTCGTGAACGTCGTGCGCGACATGGACGACGTCCACGATCAGATCGAGCCGGGCTACCGGGCGAGCGCGCCACCTCGAAGCCATGGCGATCGCTGAGCTCGCGGGCTTCCGCGTCTTCTACGAGGAGCACGGACGCGGCGACCCCGTGCTCCTCATCAACGGCCTCGGCGCAGACCACACCGCCTGGGGGCCTGTCGTCGAGGGGCTCGAGGGACACTTTCGGGTCGTCGTCTTCGACAACCCCGGGGTGGGCCAGACGAGCGGTCCGCGCGGCCCCTACACGAGCGAGCTGTTCGCGGACGTGGCCGCCGGGCTCCTTCGTCACCTCGACATCGACAAGGCCCACGTGGTGGGCGCGTCCATGGGCGGCATCATCGCCCAGCAGGTGGCGCTCCGACATCCGGGCGTGACGCGCTCGCTTGCTCTCCACTGCACGTGGGCCCGCTGCGACGCGTGGATGACGACGCTATGGCGCAGCTTTCAGGCACTCGCGCCGGGCGCGCCGCAGCTTGACTTCTGGCGAACCGTGTTCCTCTTCGTCTTCACACCGCGCTTCTTCGAGGACGAGCAGGCCGTCGTCGAGCTTGAGCGCGGCATTCGAGAGAGCCCGTACCCACAGAGCCCCGAGTCGTTCATCGACCAGGCGGTGGCGGGCATCACCCATGACGCTCACCACAGCCTCGGCGCGATCGACGTACCCACCCAGATCGGCGTCGGCGAGCACGACCTGCTGACCCCACCTCGATACTCCTATGCTCTCGCGGAACGCATGCCAGGGGCCACGTTCCACCTGTGGCCCGAGATGGGACACGCTCCGTTCTGGGAGCGTGTGGATGAGTTCAACGAGCTCAACAGGAACTTCCTTGCGTCCTGCTGAGTGCACACAGAGAGGAGCATGATTCGATGATCGGCGCAGCGATTCTGGGCGGCGGCTTCATGGGCGCCACGCACGCCGCCGGCTTTGCCGCGCTGGGCGATCGCGTCAGCGTCAAGACGGTCGCCTCTCGCGAGAGCGAGCGTGCCCGCAAGGTTGCAGACGACCTCGGCGCAACATTCACAACAGACATCGACGCGGCACTCGCGGACGACGAGATCCAGTTGATCGACATCTGCCTCCCGACAGAGCTCCACAGGCAGGTCACCGAGCGCGCGCTCGCGGCGGGCAAGCACGTGCTGCTCGAGAAGCCGATCGCGCTGACCCTCGACGACGCAGACGCCATCGTCAACGCTTCCGCCGGCAGCCCCGGCCAGCTGATGATCGGCCTCGTTCTTCGCTTCTTCGCCGAGTACGTTGCGATCCAGGAGACGCTGCGCACCGGAGAGCTCGGCGAGCCGCTCGCTGCGAGCGCGTATCGACTCTCGCAGCCCGCAGACTGGAACGACTGGATGAGCGACACGGCGCGTTCAGGCGGCACGCCGGTCGATCTGATGGTGCATGATTTCGACCAGCTCAACTGGCTGATCGGCGCCCCGCACCGCGTGTTCGCCCGAGCAGCCGGCGACGCCGGGGCCGGTGCGGCCCACGTAATCGCCGAGGTCGAGTACGACCGGGCCGTCGCGTCAGTCGAAGGAAGCATGGCGATGCCGGGCTCGTATCCGTTCTCGGCCGGTATGCGCGTCGTGTGCGAGGGCGGCGCGATCGATCATGGCTTCCGCGCCGCACCGGCGGAGGACGGCGGCAACATCGGTGGCGATCTCCAGAGCTTCCTGCGGGTGCACCCTGTCGATGGCCCGACTCGCGAGCTCGATGTCGAGGCCGTCGACCCGTGGGGTGCCGAGATCGCGTACTTCGTCGAGTGCATCGAGCAGGGGCAGCACGTCACGCGCGCGACCGCCGAGCAGGCGCGCGATGCCCTGAAGGTATCGCTCGCCACGAACCGCTCGCTCGAGAGCGGCGACGTCGAGAGCATCTGATGCCGACAGACCTTTCGGCCGTCCTGGCGGCGATCGACGCCCGCCGACCAGACGCGGAGGAACTCCTCGCCGACCTCGTGCGTATCAACAGTGTCAACCCGGAATTCGTTGGAGCCGTGCGGGACGAGGTCATCGGCGGAGAGACGCGCTGCAACCAGGTGCTCGCCGAGCGATTCGAGCAAGCTGGGCTCGAGCTGCACTGGATCGCAGAAGATCCGGAGCGTCGCAACCTCGTCGGGCACCGGGCAGGCGCGGGTGGCGGTCGCTCGCTCGCCCTCAACGGGCATGTGGACACGGTCCCACCGGTCGAGCCAGACGACTGGGTCAACGGCAGTCCCTGGAACGCCGAGGTACGCGACGGCCGCCTGTACGGGATCGGCTCGACGGACATGAAGGCCGCGGTCTCCGCAATGTGGCTCGCTGCCCAGGCCCTCGAAGACACGGGCGCAGCACTGAACGGTGACCTCCAGCTGCACTCGGTGGTCGGCGAGGAGACGATGCAGCACGAGCTTGGTACGAGCGCCTGCATCGAGGCGGGCTTTCGCACGGACGCGGCAGTCGTCTGCGAACCCACCTCGCTGCCGCAGCCGCTCACCGTCTCGCCTGTCGCAGCTGGGAACTGGTACTTCCGTGTCCGCCTGCACGGTAAGAGCACGCACTGCGGCAATCGGGCGGAAGCGATCAGGCCAGGCGGGCCAGGCGACGCGATCGGTGTCAACGCGCTCGAGAAGGGCGTCAAGGTCATTGGCTGGCTGCAGGATCTCGAGACCCAGTGGGGCATGACGAAGAGCCACCCATACTTCATGCCCGGCTTCTTCTCGATCCTGCCGGGTGTCTTCTACTCGGATCCGGGTCTCGACATCCCGTTCTACTTCGCCAACCGCGCGGAGATCGCGTACTCCCTTTGGTATCCGCCCGACGAGAACAGGGACGAGATCGTGCACCAGGTCGAGGATCACGTTCTAGGGCACGCGCGCCACGATCCGTGGCTACGCGAGCACCAGCCCGAATTCGAGTGGATCAACAACTGGCCGCCGGCGAACACCCCCTGGGACGAGCCGATCGTTCAGGCGATGGTTCGCGGTCACGAACAGGCGAATGACACGACCCTCGCGGATCCGAGCCCTCAATCGCCCGTAGCGTTCGGGGCGGCCAGCGACGCGTCCTTCTACGAAGCTGCAGGCGTCCCCGCCGTCGTCTCCGGACCGGGAGAGTTGCAGCTGGCCCACTGCAAGAACGAGAGCGTTGCGCTCGACGAGATGACCGCGGCGGCCAAAGGGCTCGCCGCCTGTGCTTGGGGGTGGTGTGATGGCTCCTAGCGGAGTCGATCGTGAAGCTGGTGGCGAGTCGACCGGAACCGTTGGTCCGTGGGCGGCGATCGTGGAAGCACTCGGGGCCGAGGAGGTCGAGTACGTCTTTGGCCTACCCGGGAGTCCGACGCTCCTCTACAACGACCTGGCGGACAGGCCCGAGATCACACCCGTACTCGTGAGAATGGAGACGTCGTCGGTCTTCATGGCGATGGCGTACGCTCGCGTGTCCGGCAAGGTCGGCGTCCTCCACGCGAGTCCAGGGCCCGGCATGGCCAACCTCGTGCCCGGCCTACTCGAAGCGTTCTACGCCTGCAGCCCGATCCTCAGTCTCGTCTCGGCGGCCGACCGGAACTACGAGGGCATGGGGGTCTTTCAGGAGACGCCGTCGATGGACCTCGCACGCCCGGTGAGCAAGTGGGCTGTCCGGCTGGACATTCCGGAGCGGACGACCTGGACGATGGAGCGAGCGTTCGCACTTGCCCGCAACGGCAAGCCTGGGCCTGTCTTCGTCGAGATACCGGGCGACGTCGCCGCCGCGAGTACGAGCATCCCGAGATACGAGCGTCCGCTGGTTGGGCTCCGTCCTGCGGCCGACCCGGCGCTGGTCGAACGCGCCGTCCACGTCCTCGCAGCGGCCGAGGCCCCGGTGATCGTCGCTGGCGGCGGGGTCGCGCTGGCTCACGCCGAGACCGAGCTGTCCGAGCTCGCGAGAGCGCTGCCTGCTGCAGTGTTGACGACGCCTTCTGGGCGCGGCTCGATCAGTGAGTACGACCGCCATGCCTTCGGCCAGGTCGGGCTCTACCGCACAGACTCGAGCGCGAAGGCGCTCGACGACGCAGACACTGTCCTCCTCGTCGGCACGCGCATGGAGGAGTTCCAGAGCGGGTTGTGGAAGCTCTTCCCCCACGAGGCTCGCGTCATACAGGTGGACATCGATCCGTTCGAGATCGCGCGCAACATCAAGCCCGAGACCGCGCTCGTCGGCGATGCAGGTCTCGTCCTCGCGCAACTCGTCGCGGGCGTGGAAGCGGCAGGCGCCGACTCCGCGAAGCGCGTCGCTCACCTCGACGATCTGAGCGCGTTCAAGGAAAGCTTCGAGCGCGCCGTGGAGCTCGAGTGCGCGCCGCAGGGCGAGGAGCTGAAGACCAAACAGATCCTGTCAGCAGTAAACCGGATCTTCGACGGCGAGACGATCCTCGTCAACGAGAACGGCGGCCAGGACCTGTGGTCGTACTACTGCCCGTACTTCAAGGTTGGACTCCACGGCTGCGTCGCGCCGGCGGAGCAGACCGTCATGGGCCTGGGCGTCGCTGGCGCGATCGGTGCCAAGCTCGGACGACCCGAGGCCACGGTGGTGTGCGTCACCGGCGACAGCGCCTTCCAGATGTACGCAAAGGAGATCCCGACCGCCGTGCAGTACGACGCTCCCGTCCTCTGGATCATTCTCAACAACGCCGGCCTGGGCTGGCCGAAGTGGATACAACGGGCGACCGGCGAAAAGTACATTGCGACCGACTTCGACGCTCAGCCGGATCACGTCGCGCTCGCCCGAGCGTACGGCGCGCATGCAGAGGCGATCGCCGCACCTGACGAGATCGCTCCCGCGCTCGAACGCGCGCGAGCATCGCTGGCTGAGGGTCTCCCGTGCGTACTCGACTGTGTGATCGACACCTGGGACTATCCCCGCGGCTTCGTCGACTTCCACCGGGACGTTTGGGGACTGGAGCTTCCAGGCGATCGCAGCTCGGCCACCGACCACGCGGAGTGAGGAGGGCACCATGAGTTGGATCCAGACCGGCTCGACCATCACCTTTCTGCCGTACACGCTCGAGGAGGCGCTGCGCGGCGTCTCCGAGGCAGGGTTCGAGAACGTCGAGATCGGCGCTGTCAAGGACTTCCTGGAGCACCTCGATCCCGATGACCTCTCGCCCGAGGTGATCGACCACACGAAGGAGTTGCTCGCGCGGTACAACCTTCGCGTTGTCAGCCTGAGCGGTCACGCGCCAATCCACACAGAGCTCGGGTTCACGCGCCTCGCGAGCGTCATCCGCGCTGCGGACGAGCTCGGATGCGTCGTGGTCAACACGTTTACCGGCGACGCAGAGACGCCCGAGGAACGAGCGACGTTCACGGAGAACGTGCGGAGCCTCGCCGACGACGCACAGAGCCGCGGGCTACGGCTCTGCATCGAAACGGACTCGAACATGCTGCCCACCGCCGAAGAGGGCGTCCGCCTGCTAGACGAGATCGGCCACCCATGGGTTCTCATGAACTACGACCCGGGCAACGTCGTCTACTACACCGGGGCATCGCCGGAGCAGGACATCAAGCACGCACTAGGTCGGCTAGGGCACGTGCACCTCAAGGACAAGCGAGGCGGCAAGGGCACGCTCGACTTTCCCGCACTCGGCGAGGGCGACATCGACATTCCCTCGATCCTCGCGGACATCGCCGGCTCGGGCTTCGACGGTCCTGTGAGCATGGAGGTCGAGTTCACCGACTACAACTGGCCCGCCTGGGACGAGTGCCTCGAGGCGGCCAAGCGCGGCAAGACGTACTGGGACGGCCTCGGAATCGGCTAGGCCTCAGCCGAACGCGGACAGCTGCTCGAGGCGCGCAAGCTCCTCGTCGGACAGGCCGAGCACGTCTTTCAAGACCTCGTCCGTGTGGGCGCCGATCTCAGGGCCGGTCCAGCGAATGGCGCCTGGCTTACGGTGCAGCTTCGGAACGATGCCTGGCATTCGCAGCGAACCGAGATCGGCGTCTGGCACGGTTACAACGGCCTCGCGCTCCTCGAACAGTGGGTCATCGAGCATCATCTCGGCGTCATAGACGTAGCCGACCGCGACGTCGGTGTGATCGAATGCGTCCATCAGGTCCTGCGCCGTCCGCGCCGCCACCCAGTCCGTTATCGCTTGCTCGATGAGCAGCAGGTTCTCGGGTTGCTCGCGGCCGCTCAAGGTTATGAAGCGAGGGTCGCCGGCCATCTCCTCGCCGCCGACGGTCTCGAGGACACGAGCGATGCTTCGCGTCGTCGCGGCCGACAGCGTCACCCACCGCCCGTCGGATGACCGGAACGACCCGGCGACCGCATAGCCGATCGGGAACTGGTTCCCCTGCCGGCGCGGTACGCGATCGAGAGCGTCCGCCATCGGCAGCTGCCACTCGATCATCCGGAACAGCGACTCGAACAAGGCAAGATCGACGATCTCGCCACGGCCGCTCCCGGCTCGCTCGTGGAGAGCGGCAAGCACTCCGTAAGCTCCCATCAACCCGGTTGTCGCGTCGCCGAGCGAGAAGCCGACGTGAAGAGGACGACCACCTGCCTCGCCGGTGAGGTTGGCTGTCCCGCTCATCGCCTCGCCGATGCGCCCGTACCCTGGCCGACCCGTCCCGAGGGGTCCCTGGCCGAACCCTGAGATCCGCAGGATGATCAACCGCGGATTCCGTTCCATCAGAAGGTCGGGACCAAGCCCCATGCGCTCGAGCGTTCCTGCGCGAAAGTTCTCGATGAACACGTCGGCCTGGTCGATGAGCCGTAGCAGCAACTCCTTCGCTTCGGGCACCTTCAGGTCGAGCGCGACACAGCGCTTGTTCCGTCCGGCGACCTTCCACCAGAGCGGCACGCCGTTGGCCTTGGGGCTCAGCGAGCGCAGCGTATCGCCGCCGCGCGGGTTCTCGACCTTGATCACGTCGGCACCGAGATCACCGAGCAGCGTCGCAGCGAACGGGCCGGCCAGCACGTGACCGACATCGATGACGCGGATACCCTCGAGCGGGCCCGTGGCTAGCTGGTCGCCGGGATCGTCAGGCGTCAACGCCAGCACATCCACTCATGCCGTCGAAGAGGGCTGCCCGAACAGCCGATCCCGTTCGATCAAGCTCCGAGCGACCCTCAGCATCGCGGTATCGATCATACGACCCTCAGCGTCGACGAACGCTCCCCGCCCTTCGCGCTCGGCGACAGCGGCCGCCTCGATCACCTCGGAGCTCCAGCCCAACTCCTCCTCTGACGGTCGAAACACCTCATTGGCAATCGGTACGTGGGTTGGGTGGATCACGAACATGCCCTCGTACCCGAGCCCGCGACTTTGCGCAGCGAACCGGCGGACGGGCTCGACGTCGACTGCCGCGACGAGGCCCGTGAACGGATTGTGAACCCCACACGCGCGTGCGGCGATGAGGACGTGCGAGCGTAACGCACGAGTCTCCTCGAACGACTCGCTCCACCGGAAGCCGATCGCGAGCGCAACATCACCCGAGGTCGCCACGATCCCGCCGCCATAGGCGACGCGACTCGACGCACGAAACACACCGGCAGCGTCCGCAATCGCTGGCGCCGTCTCGAGGAGCGGGACAATGCTGATCGACCCCCGCCCGAGGCCGTGCTTGCCCTCCGCATACGTCAACATCGAGTCGAGCTCGCTCACGTCCTCCGGCCCCCTCACCTTCGGGAGACACACGGCCTCGAGGCCCGGACGGCAGCACGCGTCGACGTCGCCTGCAATGAACGGCCCTCCAAGCTCGTTCACGCGGACCCAGGCTCCCTGACCCCGCTCCCGCAGTCGAGGGAGAGCGCCCTCGACGATCCCCTGCGCCGCTGACTTCTCGGCGGCGGGTGTTGCGTCTTCGAGGTCGAGGACGACGACATCGGCGCCGTACGTCGGACTCTTCTCGATCCAGTCGCTGCGGTTGGCGGGAACGAAGAGTGCCGACCTCACATGCCGGAGCCGGTTCTGCCCGTCGGTGGATTGCGGAGTCGCTTCCATCGGCTCGGGCCCTACGTACGGGTTGGGTCGGCGGGCGCCACTGCGCCCGCGTCGGATAGCTGGAGCTCGGCCAGGGTCTCCTCGACGGTCCAGACGCGGCCCCATCGTGCCGCGAACTGTCGCAGCGTTGCGTCATGCGAAGGCTCGTCGAGCTCGGCGGTGGCGTCCTCGACGATCGCGACCTTCCAGCCGCGGTCGGCTGCATCGCGAGCGGTGGTCTCAACACACGAGCTCGTGGATACGCCCGAGACGATCAGACTGTCGATCCCGAGGTTCAACAGCTGCCGCTCGATCGCGGTCGAATTGAAGGCGCCGCGTGACGTCTTGTTGATGACGAGCTCGCCGCCGACGGGAAGAAGCTCCTCGAGAATCTGATGCTCGAACGTTCCGCGCTCGTACAGCATCGACTCGAGCCCCGGCGTGATCTTCGGTCGCCGCAGGGCGACCATGTCGCCGCCATCGGGGAGTTCGGGGCCCAGGGTGATGAAGATGACCCGCATGTCGGCCGCGCGGAATGCGTCGATCAGGCGCCGGCAGCCGGGCACGACGGTCTGCTCGACGCGCGTGAAGTAGTAGTCCCAGATCTCGGGGTGCGTCGCCTTCAGGCTGAGGCCCAAGCCGTAGTCGCGGTGCGCGTCCACGTACTGCATGTCGATGACCAGGAGGCCCGTCGTCTCGCGGCTGAGCGCGAAATCCTTCGGCGCCAGATCGGGGTACGCAGCTACGTCCTCACGCCAGCCCATGTCGATCCCTCCTGTTCACGCTCCGCCCCTCAGTCTGCGCAGTGTCATACGCCCGCACGTACGGGGGCGCCGGGCACGTAGCGACCAGACCCTGGTCGACCAACGACCTCGCCGCGATCGACGACGACTTCGCCCCGCACGACGGTCGTTTCGGGCATACCGCAGAACTCCCAG
>JAUVPB010000090.1 GCA_030598925.1 Actinomycetes bacterium | reverse complement strand
GCGTCGTCAGAGGCGAGGTATGAGAACGCGGCAGCCATGTCGTCCGGCGCGCCGAGCCTGCCCATGGGCACGACCGGAAAGCCGTCCTTTCGCCACGTATCCATCAGCTCTTGGCCGACGAGGTCGACCGATTGCTGCGTGTCGGACGGGCCCGGGCTGATGCAATTGACGCGGATCTTGTGGTTCACGAGCTCGAGAGCCATCGACTCCGCGAGGTTCACCACGCCCGCCTTGGCCGCCCCATAGTGGCTGAACTCAGGTGAGCCGCCGAGCGACGAGATCGACGCCGTGAACAGGATGACACCCCCGCGCTCGTTCGCCACCATGGCGCGGGCCACCCGCTGGCCGATCACGAAGTACGCGGTGAGGTTGACGGCGAGAATCCGGAGCCACGACTCGTCCTTCAGCTCGAGGAACGGCTCCTGCGTCCAAGCCGCCGCGTTCGAGATGGCGACGTCGATCCGCCCCGCGTCGGCGATCGCTTCGTTCACGGCTCGCTCGCATTCCGCGATCTCGGACAGCTCGGCGGTGATCTTCCCAATGTGGGCGCCGAGGCCCTCGACCTCGGCAGCAACTGCGTCGAGCCGATCTGGCGCGCGGTCGACGAGGTAGATACGCTCCGCGCCTTCCTGAGCGAAGCGGAGAGCGGTCGCGCGGCCGAAGCCGCTGCCGCCGCCGGTGATGAACACGACCTTGCCTGCGTGACGTTCGGCGTCCATGGGTTCTCTCAGCTGCTCGCGGTTGCGAGTCCGGCGTGTTCGTCGAGAAACGCGCGCGTGACCCGGTTGAATTCGTCGGCGATCTCCACGAAGCCGAGATGGCTCGACCGCGGCCCGCTGAAGACGTGGAGTCGGCTGTTGGGGATCCGCGCCTGGACCTCGCGTCCGTACCGCGTCGGGATCTCCCAGTCCATCTCGCCCGACGTGATCAGCGTCGGCGCACGGATCTCGCCTAGCCGGTCGAGGGCGTCGTGCGTCGAATCCGCGTGGAGATGTCCCAGCAGTGCCTCGATCGACGGGGGATGCGGGTTCTCCTGGATGTACGCCCGCTCGATCTCGGCGATCTCCTCCGGACTCTCGTTCAGGTATGTGGGGCTCGCCACCCACATGAACGCCGCATGCACGAATGCTTCGATGTCGCCATGCCGCAGCGGGCAAGCCAGGCTGTCGAACAGGCGCCGGAGCCACTCATCCGTCCGTCCCCACGTGGCATGAAGCTGGAGCGACGCGATCTTGTCCGGGTGGTTGAGCGCGAGCTCTTGCGCGATCGTCGAGCCGAGAGAGAGACCCGAGATATGGGCGCGTTCGATTCCGAGGGCCTCGAGCAACGCAGCAGCGTCGTCGGCCATGATCCGCATGGTGTAGCTCTCCGGATCGGTCGGGCTGTCGCTCTGCCCTGTGCCGCGGTTGTCGATCGCTATGACCTGAAACGCGTCGCTGTACGCCGGAACGTTTCCGGTCCAGAACGTGTGGTCGCCGCCGGTACCGATGATGAGCACGAGAGGCTCTCCGCTTCCCTCGATCTCGTAGTGCATCGAAATACCGGTGGAGAGGCTTGCTTGAGGCATCTTCGGGTTCCTTCGGCTCGTGGCGCGCGTCCGAGTCTCCTCTCCTGCGCCCGGCGATCATAGGTCTCTGTAGGAGGCCGGCGCTGCGAGCGATCCAAGCGGCAGTCTCGCCCGCCACGACCGGCAGCCCTATACTCGTGTCCGCTTTCGTCGCCTCGTACCACGGTGGCGCCGACGTCTGGCCGCGCGAGCGCCGAGCTTGCCGGCTCGGTCCTTACGGAACAGCGCGCAAGGAGATTCCCCGTGAAGAGATCGGTCTTTCTCGACGAGCTGACAGACCCGCAGGTCGCCGGGTATCTCAAGGGGTATCCGGCAATGGTGCTCGTCCCGACAGGTGCAACGGAGCAGCATGGCGCCCATGGCCCGGTCGGTACCGACGTGATCATCGGACGCGAGGTCTGCCGGCGCGTCGGCGAGGCCAAGTCGGCTCTCGTGGCCCCGCCGATCCCGTACGGGATCTCGGCCGGCCATCGCGGCTTCAAGGGCGTCGCCTCGCTAAACGTCGACACGTTCGTGAAGCTCGTATCGGACATCACCATGTCGCTCGCGGAAGCAGGTTTCCGCCGAATCGTCTTCCTCAACAGCAACTACACGAACTACCCGGCGATCAACCTCGCGCTGCTCGATGCCTCGCCGCGGCTGCCTGAGGGCTCCCGGGCCTTCGCGCTCTCGTACTGGGACGCGCTACCGAAGGCGGAGCGGGACGAGTACCTCGGCGTCATCGCCGGCTTCCACGCGAACTCGGGCGAGACCTCGGCGGTGCTCGCCGCCCGGCCCGAGACCGTCGACATGGAGGAGGCCGTCGCCGGCTGGCCAACGTTCCCGCCGCTCAAGGGCCCCGCGATGCCGGCGATCCTGGCGTTCTTCGAAGCGAACCAGGGATCGCGATACCAGGCGCTGCCTCAGGGCGTTTGGGGAGACCCCACAGATGCGTCGGCCGAGTCGGGCGACAGGTTCCTCGACCAGATCACGACCGCCGTCTGCAACGTGATCGACGACACGGAGAAGGTGTACGCGCAGCTGACAACCTCGCAGCCGTACTGACCGCGAAAGGATCTATGGGCGCGAAGATCCACATGCTCGTCACTGGCAACGACGCGATCTCCGCTGATTCACGGCACGAGATCCTCGGAGTCGATCTCCGAGCCGACGTCGAGAAGCGCCCCTTCGGTTGGGCGGAAGACCTCGCGTTTGGCGACGAGCGCGGTCAGGGCATTCAGTCGCCGATCACGATGTTCTACATAGAGGGCACCGACCAGCGGATTCTGGTCGACACCGGCTACGACGCCACCGACACGAGTCCGACAGGCGCCGCGGCGGCGTTCGAGCGACGGGGGATCGGCGCCTGGATCGAGTCCCGCGACGAGTGGAAGGTCGAAGCGCAGCTGGCGACGGTCGGAGTGACTCCGGCCGAGATCGATCTCGTCATCCACACGCATCTGCATTTCGACCACATCGGACACAACCACCTGTTTCCCAACGCGACGTTCGTCGCCCAGGAGCGGGAGTTCGCGTACGCAGCGAACCCGCCCGAGTGGGTGCCGTTCTACTTCGACGAGTTCTCCCACCAGGTGCTCGATGTGCGCGATCGACTCGAGCTGATCGATGGCGAGACCCGTGTCAACGAGCACGTCTCGCTGATGCGCCTCGGTGGGCATACCCCTGGAAGCCAGGTCGTCCTCGTTGACACAGACCGCGGTCGTGTATGTCTGGCCGGTGATCTCGCGTACTACTACCGAAACCTCGAGCTGAACTGGCCGGGAGGAGTCTTCTTCGATCTCCCCGGCGTCGTCCAAGCCTTCGGCTGGATGCGAAACAACGCCGACATCATTGTGCCCCAACACGATTGGAAGTTCCTCGAGCTCTACCCCGAGGGATTCGTCGGCTAGCTGGCGGCGCGCTCGACCGGTCCCCTGCGGCCCAGTAGGCTTGCCACCCGATGCGCTCCCTTAGCTACGGCAACGCGCTCACAGAGGCCGTCCGCGAGGAGATGGTTCGCGATCCGCGGATCGTGATCATGGGCGAAGACGTCGCCGTCGGCGGTGCACTCGGGCTACTGAGCGGCCTCGCCGAGGAGTTCGGACGCGACCGCGTGCGCGACACGCCGATCTCAGAAGCAGCCTTCGCTGGCGCCGCGATCGGGCTCGCCGCGGCCGGGTGGAGACCCATCGTTGACGTGATGTTCGCCCCGTTCCTGTGGTGCGCGATGGACCAGGTCTGCAACCAAGCCGCGAAGTGGCGCTACATGAGCGGCGGCCAGGCCGAGCTTCCGATCGTCTATCTCTCGGCCAGCGGAGCGCTTGGCGGCGAAGCGGCGGCACAGCACGCGGTCTCGCCGTACAGCCAGTTCATGCAGGTGCCGGGTCTCAAGATCGTCATTCCGGCCTCCCCCTATGACGCGAAGGGGCTGACCAAGACGTCGATTCGCGACCCGAATCCCGTGCTGCTCTTCGAGATACCGCGACTCAATGGCATTAAGGGCGAGGTACCGGAGGATGAGTACACGGTGCCGCTGGGCGAGGCCTCGGTCATGCGCGAAGGCGCCGACATCACGGTTGTGGGCATCGGATACCTGGCGCAGGAGGCGCTCACCGCTGCGGAAACCCTGGAGGCCGAGGGCATCTCCGTCGAGGTCGTCGACCCCCGGACGCTCGTCCCGCTCGACATCGACACGATTGTCGAGTCTGTGCAGAAGACAAACCGTCTGGTGGTCGCAGACGAGGCAACGCCGGCCGCGTCGGCCGCGAGTGAGATCATCGCCTCGGTCACCGAACGCGCCTTCGAGTACCTCGACACGTACCCTGCGCGCGTCTGCGCTCTCAACGCTCCGACCCCATTTAGTCCGAATCTCGAGCGCACCGTGCTGCCCGACGCGTCGCGCATTCTCGACGCCGTCCGCGAGCAGGTGGGCCAAGCGCCGTGAGGAGTGTCGAGGTCCTTCTGCCGAAGTGGGGCCTGACGATGACAGAGGCGACCGTCGTTCAGTGGCTCAAATCCCCGGGCGATACGGTCGAGAAACAAGAGCCGATCGTCGAGGTCGAGACGGAGAAGGCAAACGCTGAGGTGGAGGCGCCTGCTGCGGGCATCATGGGAGCGATCCTGCACGAGCCCGGCGCCGTCGTCGATGTCGGCAAGCCGCTCGCTGTGCTGCAGGTCGAGGGCGACGCCGAGGTGGCTACGAGCACGGCCGACCGAGCACCTGCCGATGCCACGCGTGCCGAACCGGTGCCCGCAGATGGCGCGACCGAACCGGCGGATCGGGAGCCGCAGGTGGCCCCGGTCGCAGCGCGAGGCCCGGCGACCGACGGGCCCAGGCCGTCGCGCGCCTCGCCCGTTGCGCGCCGCGTAGCGGCCGAACTCGGCGTCGAGCTCGCCCGCGTTCAGGGAACCGGCACGCGCGGGCTGATCACAGAGGGAGACGTGCGCGCGGCCGCCCGGACGAAGCCTGCCGAGACGGACGCGACGGGCGGACTTCAGCCTGCCAGCAAGGTGACGCTAAGCGGTCGCCGCAAGGCGATCGGCGAGACGCTCGCGCGCAATCTGGCGACGTCGCCGCAGGTCACCCTGACGCGCTCCGCTGACGCGAGCGGCCTCGCTCAGATACGAGAAGTCGCCGACGCCAACTACTCCGTCAACGACCTACTGATCGCGGCCACGGCAGCTGCGCTCGTGCAGCACCCGGCGCTGAACGCACACCTGATCGACGGTGAGCTCTCGCTCTTCGACGACGTCAACATCGGCCTCGCCGTCGACATCGAGGGCGGGCTCATCGTGCCTGTGTTGCGAGGCGCAGACAGACTCTCGCTCGACGCGATCCGCTCCGAGCGCCTCAGGCTCGTTGACGGCCTGCGCAAAGGGACGACGCCGCCCGCCGAGTTGATGGACGGGACGTTCACCATCACGAACCTCGGCGCATGGCACGTCGACGGCTTCACACCGATCATCAATCCGCCGCAGGTAGCGATCCTCGGCGTCGGTCGCATCGTCGACAGGCCTACGATCGTCGACGGATCAGTCGTGCCGCGGCCGCAGACCGTCTTCAGTCTGACGTTCGACCATCGCGCGCTCGACGGACGACCGGCCGCCGAGTTCCTCGCAGACCTCTGCGAGCTGCTGGCGTCCGCTCAGCAGCTCGGGGCGCTCGCGAGCATCGACGAGGAGCCCTAGCGTGACGTGCACTGAGATCCGGCTCACCGACGCCGGGCTCGAGGCAGCGCGTATCGAGCAGCCGTCGCCCGGGCCGGGAGAGGTCGTCGTCGCCACACGCGCAGCGATCGTAGGGCCGACCGACCTCGAAGCCCCCAACAACCGCGTGATCTGCGGCGAGTTCAGCGGCGAGATCATCGACGTCGGGCCGGGTGTCGATCGCGGCATGATCGGCACCGCGGTCGCGGTGCTCGGGTTTCGGCCGGGTGGCACGTGCGACCGGTGCCTGGACGGAGCATCGACCGCGTGCAGCGATCTCCAGCTTCGTGGAGACAGCATCGACGGAGGCTTGGCAAACGCCGTGCTCGTGGGCGCGCACGAAGTGCTCCCGCTACCGGCTGGCCTGGGCTGCGAGGCGGCCGCGCTCATGCACCGGCTCGCGCGCGCCCTCCGCGCGATACGACGCAGCACCGGCCGCCCCGGCGATCATGTCGCCGTCCTCGGCGGCGGGCCACTGGCGCTCGCTACGAGTCTCGTCTCGCTTTCGGCCGGGTTCGGTCGCACAGCCTTCGTCCACGATCACGCACGCTGTCGCGACGCAGTCGCGAGCAACGGCGCCCGCGCTGTTGCACCGCCGGGGAACGGGGCCGGCTGGGACGAGCTCAGAACTTGGCTCGGCGGGTACGGACCAGACGTCGTTTTCGAGTGCGGGGGCACGCCCGAGTCCCGACTCGCCGCGATCGATCTGACGCGCCCGGCGGGCTCCGTAGTGCTGGTGGCCGACGACGCCACGCGGGTGCCGATGGACATCAACCTCCTCGTAATGGGCGACAAGCGTGTCCAGGGAGCACGCGTCTACACGGCAGGCGAGGCTCGCGCGACGCTCGAGCTCATGGCTCGCTCGCGCATCAAGGTCTCGGCATTGATCGGTGAAACCGTCGAAGTCAATGCGTTCCTGGCGGCTGCGCGGAACGGCTCGCTCCAGTCCCGGCTGGCCGGCTGCGAGGCGACGATCGTCCGCTGGCCTCGAGATACGGCAGTCGGCGCGTGATGGTGAGAACGTAGTGCTCGCCGCCAACTGGCACGGACCGAAGGACATCAGGCTCGAGGAGCTGCCCGACCCCATCGAACCGACCGGCGAGGACGTGCTCGTCGAGGTCAGCTGGTGCGGGATCTGTGGCACCGACCTGCACGAGTACCTGGCCGGGCCGATCTTCATTCCGCCGCACGTCGACGAGGTAGTGCTCGGCCACGAGTTCAGCGCGCGCGTGGTCGCGATCGGCGATCAGGTCGATAGCGTGGCGATCGGCGACCGCGTCGTGGTCATCCCGCACCGCGTCTGTCGTGAGTGCCATTTCTGCCGGCGACTGATGTTTCAGCACTGCCGCAACCTCCAGCTCATCGGCTACACGCGCAACGGCGCGTTCGCCCGCTTCACGATCGCTCGACAGGACCAGCTCGTCGTACTGCCCGCAGAGATCCCCGAGGAGTTCGGGGCCCTCGTCGAGCCGCTTGCGGTCACCTTCCACGGCATGCGCCAGCCGGGCGTCGAGCTCGGTGCCGACATCACGATCATCGGCGCCGGGCCGATCGGCCTCTCGGCGGTAGCGACGGCCAAGGCTGCCGGCTTGGGCCGGATCTACGTCGTCGAGATGTTGCCGCAACGCGCGGCGATCGCTCGCGCCATGGGAGCGGACGAGGTTCTCGACCCGAGAGACGTCGAGCCGCTCGCGGCGATCCGGGAGCTCACAGGTGGCGAGGGAACGAGCGTCACGATGGAATGTGTCGGCCGGGAGGAGACCATGGACCTGGCCATCCAGGCAGCGCGCCCGGGCGGCCTCGTCCTGCTCGCCGGGATCACGGAGTCGCCGAGTGACGTCGATCTCAACGCGGCAGTCCGGGACGAGAAGGAGATCCGCGGCTGCATCGGCTACTTCGACGGTGAGTTCGGCGCGGTGATCGAGCTGCTTGCGAGCGGCCGCCTCGATCCAGCCCCGATGATCACCCACAAGCTCGAGCTTGACCGCATCGTCGCCGACGGCTTCGAGCTGCTCGTCCGAGACCGCGACTCGTGTATCAAGGTCCTGGTCTCTCCGTCGTGAGGAGCACACGCCGAGGCGCAGTACCTGTTGCGGTGTGGAAAGATGCGACGATGTTCGCCGGCGCCGGCCATGAGTAGCAACGATTCCTCCCGCATCCTGGCGGGCCAGGCTGCGCTGGTTACGGGCTCGAGCAAGGGGATCGGGCGCGCGCTGGCAGTCGGGCTCGCCCAGAACGGCGCAGCCGTTGCCGTCAACTACAAGACCGACGCTGAAGGCGCCGCCGAAACCATGCAGCTGATCGCCGACGCCGGCGGAGAGTCGATCGCGATCGAGGCAGATGTCAGCGTCCCAGACGAGGTTCGCGGCCTCGTCGACGAGACCGCCGACCGACTGGGTCGCCTCGACGTGCTCGTGAACAATGCCGGCCGCTCTCGCTTCTCGCCCTTCGAGGAGGCGAGCGAGGAGGACTGGGAGGACGTCGTCGGCACGAACCTGCGCGGCCCGTTCTTCGCGAGCCAGGCCGCCGTCAAGCACATGCGGAAGCTCGGGAAGGGCTCGATCGTGAACGTGAGCTCATGCGCATCTGTGCTGATGGTCGTCTACCACGCTGCCTACACGATGTCGAAGGGTGGGCTCGACGCGCTAACCAAGCAGCTGGCGTTCGAGCTGGCTCCGACCATACGCGTGAACGCGATCGCCCCCGGCGCGACCGGTGTTCCCCGATCGCGCGACTACGACCCGGACTTCGACGAGAACTGGGGCGGGGTCATCCCGATGGGGCGCGTGATCGAGCCGGAGGACCTCGTTGAGCCGGTCGTATTCCTCGCCTCCGACCGCTCGGCTGTTCTCACCGGCGACGTCCTTCATGTCGACGGCGGCTGGAGCCTTCAGGGAACCGTCCCACCGATGGACGATTTCGATTTCGAAGCCGATCAGAAACGGGGCTAGCGAGCGACGATGTCACTCCCAGCTGACGTTCTGATCGAGCTCTACCGGGTGATGTTCACGATCCGGCGCTTCGAGGAAACCGTGTCTGGTCTGTTCGGGGAGGGCCGCGTCCCCGGATTCACGCACTCCTACATCGGGATGGAGGCCGTCGCGACCGCGTTCTGCTGGCCGCTGCGCGAGACCGACATGATGTCATCGACGCACAGAGGCCATGGGCACGCGATCGCGAAGGGCCTCGACGTCTCGAAGCTGACGGCCGAGCTCTACGGCCGCTCGACCGGAGTCTGCGGCGGCAAAGGCGGCTCGATGCATTTCGCCGACTTCTCGCGAGGCTTCCTCGGCGGGAACGGCATTGTCGCCGGCGGCCTGCCGACGGCGGTTGGAGCAGCACTCGGTCGCAAGCTCGACGGCACCGACGATGTGGTCGTCGCGTTCATGGGCGAGGGTGCCGTCAACCACGGCGTATTCCATGAGTCCCTGAACCTCGCCGCAGTCTGGGAAGTGCCCCTCATCGCGGTGGTCGAGAACAACCAGTACACGCAGTACTCGCCCTACGAAGCGCTGACGGCGGGCGGAAACATCAGCGAGCGAGCTCGTTCATACGGGCTACCCGAGGTGAAGGTCGACGGTCAGGACATCGCGGCGGTGTACGAGGTCGCCCAGCGGGCGATCCAGCGAGCCCGCGACGGCGACGGGCCGTCGCTGATCGATGTCGAGACGTATCGCTTCCACGGGCATCACGAGGGCGAGGAGCAGATCCTCGGCGTCGACGTCTACCGGAGCCTCGACGAGATCGCCGAGCAGCGGGAGCAACGCGACCCCGTGCCCCTCGCCCGCCAGCTCGCCGTCGATGCAGGTGTGACCGACGGAACGCTCGCCGCGATCGAGAGCGAGGTCGATAGCGAGGTGGAACACGCCGTCACGTTCGCCGAGGCGAGTCCGGAGCCAGAGCTCTCGGCAGCCCTGGCCGACGTGTACGCAGACGCCTAGCGACAGGCCGTCGGCGGCACGCCACCGTCGTCCGGCCGCTAGGGGTGCGAAAGCCCGCACCAGCGGATCGCCATGCTCGCGAACGCCTTGGTGCAGGTGATCATCTGCTCGATCGGAACGTATTCGTTAGCACCGTGTGCGCCGAAGCTCAGATCCCCAGGGCCCATCGCGACCACGTCAAGCCCGAGCTCCTCCTGGACGTAGCAACCCTCGTGCACGCCCTTGAACCCCGAGAAGACGGCCTGCTCGCCCGTGGCCGCTGCGTACGCAGCCGCGAGCGTCTCACAGCCCGGGTGATCGACGGGCGTGTCGAACGG
>JAUVPB010000264.1 GCA_030598925.1 Actinomycetes bacterium | reverse complement strand
GTCATCGCCTTGTACTCGGGCTTGAGTTCGATCCCGGCGTGCTCGGCGACAGCCTGGACGACCGGGACAGTCGACGGATCCTTGAGGACGACCGTGTTCGGCATCGTGTCGCCGATCCGGTTCGCGTTCCTGAGCCGGATCTCGTATGGATCCAGGTCGAGCACCTTGGCGATGCGATTCATCTGCATCTCCGCGAGGACCGATGTCGAGGTCACGCCGAAGCCGCGCATCGCCGTCGTCGGCACACGGTTGGTGAACACCGCGAACGCGAGGAACGAGACGTTCGGGATGGTGTAGGCGCCGGCGCTGTGGAATGTGTGCTTCGTCGTCGCATAGGACGAGTGCCGCAGGTAGGCGCCCGCGTCGTGCAGCGACAGCGTCTTACGTCCCAGGATCCAGCCGTCCTTGGTGACCGCGTCCGCGACCTCGATGTGCCAGGCGGCGCGCGTCCCGGAGCAGAGGAACTCCTCCTCTCTCGTCCAGCGCCACTTCACGGGTCGCTCGGTCTTGAGTGCGAGCACAGCGGCGATCGTGTCGCTCGAGCTGTCGACCTTGCCGCCGAAGCCGCCACCGACAGCCCCGGTGACGAACTTGACTCCATTCAGCGGCACGCAGAGATGCGCCGCAACGTGCCCGGCCGAGAAGTGCATCGCCTGCGTACAGGAATACACGACCATGCGCCCTGAGGGCTCCGGGACGGCCAACGCGACCTGGGTCTCGAGTGGGCAGTGCTCGATGGCCCCCGGCCGATACACGCCCTTGACGACCCTGTCTGCCTTCTCGAACGCCCACTCGAGGTCTCCCTTGCGGATCCGGCGCCGGTCAGGGCCGGCGGTCTCGAGCTCATTGCCGAAGTAGGGGAACCAGTTGCCCCAGCGGTGGACCTGCGGGGCGTCGGGATCGAACGCCTTGCGCGTGTCGAAGAGCGGCTCGCGCTCCTCGTACTCGACCTCGATCGCCTCGACCGCCGCCTGGGCGATCTCCTCGTCGTCGGCGGCGACGGCGGCGATCGGCTGACCGCGATAGCGCACCTCATCGACGGCGAGTAGCGGCTCGTCGGCCGGGACGCCCAGGAACTCGAGATGCCCGATGAGGTTCTTGGGGACGTCCTTGTGGGTGATGATCGCGTGTACGCCCGGCAGCGTCGCGGCCTTGCTTGTGTCGAGGCTCTTGATCTTCGCTGAGTGATGGGGCGAGCGGAGCGCCTTCGCCCACAGGTTTCCCCGCGGCAACCGAACGTCGTCGACGAACGCCGACAATCCGGTGACATGGCCGACCCCGTCGTAGCGGGGAAGTCGTGCGCCAATAGCCTTCACGCCGGCACCCCCTTCGCTGTTGCCTCTTCACCACGACTGCGCGTCACCTCGAGCTCCTCGAAGCTCTCGCCACGCGCCACAGCCTCGACCGCGTCGATGATCTTCACGTAGCCGGTGCAGCGACACATGTGACCACGGAGCGCGTTCTGGATCTGCTCCCTCGACGGATTCGGGTTTCGCTCGAGAAGCGCCACGGTCGCGATGACCATCCCCGGTGTGCAGAAGCCGCACTGAGAGCCGTAGTAGGCGTGGAACGCGGCCTGTACGTCGTGCAGGCTCCTGGGTGCCCCTAGGCCCTCGATGGTCGTGACCTCGGCTCCGTCGACCATGGCGAGGGGAAGGAGGCACGAGCGACGCGGCTCGCCGTCGACGATGACCGAACACGTGCCACAGCTGCCGTCCTGGCAGCCAACCTTCGGCCCTGTGATGTCGAGCTCGTCCCGCAGAGCGTTGAGAAGCGATGTGAGCGGTGGGCTTACGAGCTCGTGCTCGACGGTATTGACAGTTAGCCTCATGCGCTCTCCCTTGCGAGCTCGGTCAGTGCTCGGGACACGAGCGTCGGCAATGTCTTCCTCCGATACCAGGCCGAGGCGAGAGCGTCATCAGTGAGCTCGACATCGTCTAGCACCTTGGCCGCGGCGTCCCCGGCCGACGCTCCGCCGGCCAGCGCCTGCTCGACTGAGCTGGCCCTCACCGCAACCGGACCGGCGCCACCGATCGCGATCCGCGTACCCTCGGCCGATTCCGCACACGAGACACCGAACAGCGTGTACACGTGCGCGTGCGGCCGGCCCATCGACATGTAGACGCCCCGAGTGGGCTCGGCGAACTCGATCTCGAGGACGAGTCGGGCGTCTGTACCCACCGCGAGGAAATCCTCGACCGACTGGGTCTTCTCCCCGCCGGCGCCCGCTGTGCGTACGGTCGCGGCGAGTGCGATGAGCGGCGCCTGGAGATCTCCTCGAGGCGCGGCGCGGCCCGGTCCGGCGCAGAGATTGCCGCCAATCGTCGCCTGGCCACGCAGCTCGTAGTCGCCGACGCGCTGCGCCGCCGTCGAGAGCGGATCCGGGGTGTCGCCAATCAGAGCTTCGAGCGGAGTCCCGGCCGCGATCCTGACGGTGCCTCCCTCGCGACTCACGCCGGAGAGACCGGCCTCAGAGAGGATCAGCGCCTTCGAAACCGAGATCTCGTTGCGAGCGAGCTCGGGCATGACGATCGTGCCACCGCCGATCACGGTGAGCCCCGAACCGTCACCGAACGCGGACACCGCCTCGTCGATCGAGGTGGGAATGATCACGTCGGCGGTTCGTCTCATGGACGCTCCAGTACACGTCGTGCGGCAGCGACCGTTCATCCGATTGCCACCGCTATCGCTCTGCGAGCCACGATCGTGATCGACACGTCGGACCGGCGGCGTCGGCGGATTCGCTGATTCGCCTCAGTAGTTCCCGTCGCCTGATCCAGGGTGGCGCTGATTCGCTCCTCTCCGACTCTGCCCACAATTCAGAGGTGGAGCAATTTCGCTCAGGCGACGCCCTGTTCATCTGCAACGGCGAACTCGAGGTCACCCAATGGAACGAGGCCGCCGAGCAGTTGACCGGGATTCCGGCGAGCGAGGCCGTCGGGCGCCGTTGCTGGCAGGTGCTGTGCGGCGTGGACGACACAGGTCAGACGATCTGCCACGCCGACTGCGCGAGCGCACGACTCGCCCGCGAGCGCTGGCCCGTCGCCTGTCAGCACCTGCTGATCAAGACGCGCGACGGCAAACGCCGCGTAGCGATGTCGACGATCGCAGTGGAGCACGAGGGAGGAGGAACGATCGTCCACCTCATGCGCGACGATCCGACGGGACCAGAGTCGAAGAACGGAAGACGCAGCGATTCCCAACGACCCGTGCTCACACCGCGCCAGCAGGAGGTTCTGGCGCACCTGGCGCTCGGCGTACCGGCGAAGGGGATCGCCCGCCGCCTCGCAATCACCGAGGCAACGACGCGCAACCACATCCGGGCCATCCTGCTGGAGCTCGGCTGTCACTCGCAGCTGGAGGCCGTAGCGGCGGCCCGGCGCCATGAGCTCATCTGAGCGGCTCGATCACGCTGGGCCCAGAGGCGCGCATGCTGCGGAGGCGGACGCCTCTAATGGGTGCATGACTCGCTTTCTGCGGTGTGCGGGCGCGAGCGTGCGTCGCTCGGTCTGACGGCATGCTGCGGCGCTGACGGGCGAGATCGCGCGGCGCCTGCTGGCCCGCGCCACCCTGATGCTCTTGCAGCATGCCGTGGCCTCGTGTAGGTACTGGGACCGGAGGATCACCTGCT
>JAUVPB010000182.1 GCA_030598925.1 Actinomycetes bacterium | reverse complement strand
GCCAACGATCCACCGGATGACGACCTGTGGGTACGTGGCCGCGGCGGCAACGTGATCCGCGCAATGAGCCTCGTGCCCGATGAGGTCAGGACCCTCAACGACCTGGGGGCTGCGCACTACATGCCACACCACATGGTCATGGACGTGACGGTCACGCCGGACCGCGCGCTGGACCGGGCGCAGATCGAGCTGATTGCGGCCCGCGTCTCAGCGCTCAACGAGTGCTTCTACTGAACGAGCGCCCACGCGATGCTGCTCCGTGGGAGCGGCGAGCAAGACGGGGCGTCGCTCGCACTCGACGCCGTCATCGACGGCGGCGAGGTCGATGGTGTGGCTCACGCGAGCGTCCTGCTCAGGTTCGCGGAGTCGATCGTCCTGCGCAACGGCGTCCGTACGGCGCGGGCGCGGGCAGACGTCATCGATCAGATGGACGCTGAATCGATGGCGGACGCGGCTGCTGTTGCGGCGAACTTCGAGCGCATGGTGCGCATCGCCGACGCGACGGGCATCACGCTCGGTGAACGGCTCGCGGAGCCCACGGCCCAGGTTCGGGCCGAGCTCGGACTTGACCGCTTCGCTGGGTAACGCAGGCTGAGGGAGGGTCAAGCAGAGCGGAGCCGGGGGCCCCGTCTCTCAGCCGACGCTCGCGCGCAAGCGGGCCGTGGCGGCGAGATCGAGCTCCCCGTACTCCGAGATCTCGACGTGGTAGACGTCGCGCGCCCTGTCCGAGGTGACGATGCCTTGCAGAACGTCGTCTCGAACTCGCTCGGGCTCACGCTCCTCGGGCCGTCCGTAGCCCCCTCCGGACTGACTCAGGCACGCGATGCGTTCGCCGGGCGCGAGCTCCACGAGTCCGGATTGAGGTAGTCGCTCCTCACTGCCGTCTGGCTTTCGGCGGACGTTCCAGGCCGGGACACTGTCGAGACCCCCGCGCACGCCGACGGCCGGGTTCTGCTCTCCATCCGAGACGTAGGCGATGGTGAGACTTCCCTCGTCGCTGGGTCCGTACTCGATCTCGAGTGCGGGCGCTCCCCTGCGCCAGCCTGCACCCTCGGTGTCGGTGAGCACACGCCGTTCGTGGACGACCAGCGGTTGGTAGTGCTCGGAGACCTCAACGGAATCAACGTGGCACATACCTCCGTTACCGGCGTGGAGGTAGGTGAGCCAACCGTCGGAGTAGGGTCCGCCCGCCCCCGACGCGCCGCCGAGAAAGATCTGGTTGACGTGCGGCCGACCCGAGCGTGGATCAACACCCGACACGACGGCGGAGCTCGCGACGAAGAAGCCGCCGAACTCGGCCATGCCGATCCCGTGGCCGAGCTGCGACATCGCCTGCTGGGTCGCGTTTGCGATCCGGTCAGCGACGTTCGTCGTCGCGACGGAGCAACTCGCAGGGTGCCGCGGTATGCCGGCGACGCACCCTTCGCGAAGCAGCACCTGCACGCGACGGGCAGAGCCGCCGTTCTTCGGCACCGACGGGTCGAGGCTGTTGAATACGCCGATCAGGGCGGCAGCCCGCGCGGTCGACTCCGTCATGTTGAGTCCCGAGGCCAGGTTGTCCGGGTTGTCTCGGAGGTCGACCTCGACGATGCCATCGGCCGGCGCGACGCGTACGGCCGAGCGGATCGGAATGCCATCCTCGGGTGTTCCGGGGAGCGGGTCGTGTACCGAGATTCCACTGGCCTCTGCTTCGGGAAGCTCGCCGATGGCGGCGGCCATCAGTCGCTCGGAGTAGTCCAACCACTGTTCGTCGAACGCCGCGAGCGCATCCCAATCGACCTCGTCACCGAGCGCGAGGGTCTCGCGCTCTCCGATCCGGGCCGCGCCGAGCATTGCGAGGTAGTCGCCGTGCCACTGCTCGGGCACGCGAATGCGCATCATGCACATCCGAATGATGTCGTCGATGTCGACGCCTGCCCGCTGAACCTGCACACACGGGAAGATCAGCGCGCCTTCCTCGTAGACGTCCTTCGCCTCGGCGTGGTACGTCGTCGGGATCGAGTTCCCGATGTCGGCCTGATGCGCCTTGCAGACCATCGTGTACCGATGGTTCTCGGCTCGATCGAAGACGGGAACGAGAATCACGTGGTCTGCCGGATGCGAATTGCCGTGATAGGGCGAGTTATGGAGGAATGCGTCGCCCGGCTTGAGGTCCGGGTGCGCCGCGAGCATCGAGCGGCTCAGCATGTCGGCTCCGAGGACGTGTATGGGCAGGCTCTCGGCGTAGACGAGCAGGTCGCCGGTGTTCGTGGTGATGCAGCAGGAGAAGTCGCGTGCCCGGTTGAGGACACCCGACCGCCCCGTACGGAGGAGCGTGTTGCCCATCTTGCTCGCGATGCCCTCGAAGCGCGCGGCAAGAACGGCGAGCTCAGCGCCTCCGAGTGCGTCCCGGTCGGCTCCGCGTGGCGTCGCAAGGTCGGGAGCGCTCACGGATGGATCACCAGGTTGCCCGCCGCGCTTCTCTCGAACCGGGCTGCGCTGTCCAGCACGACCGTTGTGAACGGCGACTCGACGATCGCGGGCCCTGTCCGCGGGCTCGCCGCGGCGAGCGTCCCCCAGGGGATGACCTCGGCCTCTACGCGGCCCTCGGTTGGGAGGTACACCTGTCGCGTTGCGGGCTCCAGCGTGTCGGCGGCAAGCTCGCGAAGGCGTCCGAACGGACGACCACCGCGCGTATCCGCGCTGGCTCGGGCCCACCAGCTCACGAGCTCGATCGCGGAGTTTGGATCGTCGATGGCAAATACATCCCGATGTGTTCGGTGGAACCGCTCCGCAACGTCTTCCTGCTTCGTCGCGATCGTGGGATCCGCGCCCAGCTCGACGGGTATCTCCCACGCCTGGTTCTCGTAGCGGGCCTCGACGCCAAAGCTGATGGTGCCGTCCGCGGCTGCTACGCCGGCGTCGGCAAGGAACGAGCGGCAGCGCGACTCGAGTCCGGCGAGCGTCGCGGCGATTCCGGCCGAGTCGAAATCGGCCGTTGTCGTGAAGTTGACGGCTCGATGCTCCACCGTCAGCGACGACATGAGCGCACCGGCTGCCGAGAGCGCGGCACCGGTGTCCGGAATGATCAGCCGCTCGCAGCGCAGACGTCGAGCGACGAACACCGAGTTCAGGCCTGCGGCTCCGCCGCCGCCGATCAGCGTCGCACGCGCCGGGTCGATTCCCTGGTTCACGGTGATGGCGAGAATCGCTTGCACCATCGACTCGGTTGCGACATCGATTACGGCCCACGCTGCCGGCTCGAGCTCGGCGCCGAGCGGCGAGGCGACATCCTCGAACAGCGCCGCTCGCGCCTTCGTCTCGTCGAGCGTCAAGGCGCCACCGAGGAAGTAGCCCGCGTCGAGGTAGCCGAGAACGAGCGAGGCGTCCGTCACGGTCGCCCGGGTTCCGGCTCTGCCGTAACAGGCGGGTCCTGGATCGGCGCCTGCGCTCTGTGGCCCGACGTGGAGAACACCGCCCGAGTCGACCCACGCAATCGAGCCGCCTCCGGCGCCGATCGAGCGCACGTCGACAGACGGGAAGCCGGTCATGTGCCCCTGGTAGGCGCCGCCGACCCAGGTCTCGCGGGTCCAGGGAATCGTGTCGCCGCGCACGAGGGAGACGTCGTACGTCGTGCCGCCGGTATCCGCCACGATCGCGTACTCCGTGCTTCCTTCCTCGACGCGGTTGTAGTGCGCGCCGGCGATTGGAGCAAGCGCCGGACCGGAGTTGACGGCGTGGATTGGCGTCTGAGCCAGCGCCTCGGCGTCGACCATGCCGCCTTGTGATGTGAGACAGAGAACCCGCCCGGAGAAGCCTGCCTCTTCGAGCCTGCGCGTCAGGCTTCCGAGGTAGCGGCCCATGACCGGCTTCAGCGACGCGTCGATCGCCGCCGACGAGGCGCGCCGGTACTCGCGCCAGCTCGGGTTCAGCTCGTGCGAGAGGGTTACCGGTACGTCAGGCAACTCGGCGGCGAGGAGCTCACCCACCCGTAGCTCGTGTGCTGGATTGACGATCGACCAGAGGAGGCAGACAGAAACCGCTTCCACGTCGAGCTCCGAGATGCGTCCTGTCGCCTCGAGCACCGCATCCTCGTCCAGAGCGTCGAGCTCCGCTCCCTGTGCGTCGAGCCGGCCCGGCACCTCGAAGGTCAACGCGCGCGGAACGTAAGGCTGCGGATACTCGAGGGAGTGGTCAAATGCTCGAGGACGGCTTCCCTCTCTCAACAGGAGGACGTCCGGATGGCCGGCGGTCGTCAGGAAGGCGGTCTTCGCGGTGTTGCCGGTCAGGATCGCGTTGATCGCGTGCGTTGTCCCGTGGATGAACACGTCGCCCTGCCCGAGAAACTGTGCGAGCTCGACCTCGTGCTCCTCGGCCGCCAGCGCGAGTGATGCGAGGACGCCGTCGACCGGGTCGCTCGGCGTTGTGGGCGACTTGAACATCTCGGCGCCCCCGCGGTCGTCCTCGACCACCAGGTCGGTGAACGTGCCGCCCGTGTCGCACGCGAAACGGAGGCGGATCACGCCCGTCGCAGCAGCGGTCATGGCGTGAGTCTCACGACGCGAGCAGGCTGATAGAGCCGGCTGCCCGCATCATGCACGGCTGCCTGCGAACGCCGGCATGATCTCCCTGGAGATCCGGTCCATCTGCTCGAAGCGGCCGTTGAGATAGGCGGGGGCGATCTCGTCGACGCCGGCGTCGACGAGTGCCTGGATCGTCTCGATGCACTGAGCCGGCGAGCCGTGGATGCCGAAATCGTCGACGATCTCGGCCGGGTACTCGGATCGGTCGACTGACGGGTCGAGGTGGCCTGCGTAGTCGTACTCCTCCGACTTGACCTCGAGAATCCGTGTGAGCTCCTCGGGCATCCCGTGCCTGGGGTTGCTCGCCACTGTGTGCTCGATGTGATTCGCGGCGCAGGCGGCCGCCCACCGGTTCATGCCGCGTGCCTCCTCCAGGTCTTCAGACACCCAGATCGAGGTGTACATCGTGATCTCCACATCGTCAGGGTTGCGACCCGCCTTCTCCGCGCCGTCCCGCACCAGGTCGGTCGCCCAGCGGACGGACACGGGGTTCACACCCACCTGGATCATCACGATGTCGGCGAGCGCGCCTGCGAGCTTCAGGTTCCGTGGACCGGTGGCCGGCATCAGAATCGGGACGTCCGGCTGGTTCGCCCAACCGATGGCGAGGTCGACCTCGTCGTGGATGGTCTCGCCCGCCATCAACTCGCGAAGGCGCGGAATGATCTCCTTCAGCCGTTGCGTCGGAACAGGGTCTCCGCCGAGAGTACGGACGGCGTTGTCGCCGCGACCGATGCCCAGAATCACGCGACCGGGGTGTAGCTCTTCGAGCGTCGCGTGCGTGTTGGCCAGCACGGTGTAGTGACGCGTCCGCGGGTTCGTGACCGCCGTACCGAACGGGATGCTCTCGGTCGCCGCGAGGCCGTGAGTCATGTACACGAAGACGTTGCGCCACAGCAGTTGGCCGTCGACGAGGTAGATGCGCGCGAAGCCGGCCTCCTCGGCTTTGCGAACCGAGTCGAGGTAGACGGAGAGGTCTCCCGGCATGAACTGTGCGGCGATCTTCATCGTGGTTCCTCCACTGTTCGTGTTGGTGTTGGTCGAAAGCCCTATTGGGCTGCTGTGGTTTCGAACTCGTCGGCGAACGCCTCGAAGAAGTCTCGCACCATCGACTTGGCCATGCCTTCCATGAACCGCTGGCCGACGCCGCTGAGGACGCCACCAGCCTGGAAGTTCAT
>JAUVPB010000048.1 GCA_030598925.1 Actinomycetes bacterium | reverse complement strand
GTCTCTGTTCCGGTGTAGAGCCCGGCCTTCGCCGACGCGGGAGTCGACTGAAAGCCGCTTTCGAGATACCAGATCTGCGGTCCGTCGATACCGGGGACCGGCTGGCCTGTCCCCTCGAATGCGTCGTAGAGGGCCTGCATCAGACCCGACCAGTCGCCGAGTCCGAGCGTGCGTGAGCGCGTGTGTTGTTTCCAGGGGCGCTCGGCCGAATGCTGGCCATACGGATGGTGTCCCACCGAGTCGAGCAACGGTGCAGTGCGACCGCTTGCCCTGTAGGCATCGCCCATACGCCGGATGAACGTTCCCGGGGCGTGGGAGACATTCGATGTCGCGTGCGGTCGGTCGTTCCCCTTGGAGGCGGTCGAGGGGCCGATCACGTTCACGTCGTCACGGATGCCGTGCAGCACGTCGTAGCAGCGAGCGAGCAGCGCAACGTAGGCGGCCGGTGCCTTACTCACGCCTTTCTTGTTGTATTGCGGGCTCCAGAAGTGCTGCTTGTTTGGCTCGAGCCAGACGCCGAAGTCGCGGATCTGTGGGAAACGGGCGGCGGCGTCGCCAAGAAACGCGCAGTAGGCCGAGCGGTCGGCCTCGGTGAGCGGCGCATCTGACCCTGACCGCGAGCGACTGGAGAACACGATTCTGATGTCCGGGGCCGATCCAATGATGCCCGCCAACGTGGCCGCTTGTTCCTGCGAGAGCGCGCCTTGGCCTCGTTCCCACAGCAACAGGACCCGCACGGCGCCGATGCCCAAGCTTCGGACCGTTTCGGCCGTGACGGCTGGCTCGCCCTGGATGCGGTCGTCCGTGATGCCCACAAGCAGCGAGGGCTTCTGGCGGACGGGCACGCCGATACGAACTTTTCGCCTCAGACGGACTCGCCGTCCCGTGGTGTCACGGCCCTTCATGACGACCCGGGCAACCAACGGTCCGTGACGTCGCACGCGTTTGAAGCCTTTCTTCGTAAGTTTGAGGTTGACCGTCGTGACGACGCCGCCTTCGAGCGTCAACTTGTCCCGTGCGAGCATCAGCTTCTTCGCTCGTTTCTTCGGTCGGCTCGTCCCTGCCGACTGCTTGGCGGACGCCTGATTCAGGCGGCGCAGCTCTCGAACGGTGACCTTCCCGGCGCAGGCTCGAGCGCTGCCAGGGCAGCGCAACTCGAGTTCGAACGAGCGGCCCGACGTGACGATCGCATCTCGAGTCACCATGGTGACGGCCGGCGGACGGCGCGCGGCATCAGCGTCTGTCGCGAAGCTTGCGAGAGCCGCTAGGGCCAGCACAACCGCAAGTAGGTGGAGTGGAGACGCGCGTCTCCACGCTATCGGTAATCCCATGCAGTAGGGCACGTTACATTCCGCTTCGGGTGAGTGCTTGGGGGGTCGGGAGAGGGAACTGGGCCGGGGTGAGCGCCGCGACCTCACCATAGTGCGTTCGTCGAGATATGTCGACCCCGATGTTTCGGCGAGCGATCGAGCGCCACCGACCTGCCGCCGATACGCGTCGCATGGAGTTCGGGCTGGTTCTCGTTCTGGTCGGTCTTGGCTACGGGGCGTACGAGGTCAACCAGCGGCGCAGAGACCGGGGCGAAGTGATCGTGGACAACCTCTGGATGGTGTTCCTTGGGTTTCCTCTGAACATCGTGTTCGCGGCGTGCCTCGTGATCGCCGGCGTGTACCTCATGCGTGGCGTTCTCTGAGTTGCGCCGTCTCGTGCGCGCCGTCTAGTAGGAACGGGGCATTCCCAGCACGTGCTGGCCGACGTACGCGAGGATCAGGTTGTTCGACACCGGGGCGACCTTGTACAGCCGGGTCTCACGGAACTTACGCTCGACGTCATACTCCTCTGCGAAGCCGAATCCGCCGTGCGTATCGAGGCAGGCGTTGGCGGCCTGCCACGACGCTTCCGCGCCCAGGTACTTCGCCATGTTGGCCTCGGCGCCGCAGGGCAGGCCTTGCTCGAAGAGCCAGGCGGCCTTGTAGCGCATGAGGTTCGCCGCTTCGATGGCGGTATGCGCCTCTGCGATGGGGAACTGGATGCCCTGGTTCGCGCCGATCGGGCGACCGAAGACCTCCCGCTCGCTTGCGTAGGCCGCAGCCTTGTCGATGAACCACGTGCCGTCGCCGATGCACTCAGCGGCGATAAGGACTCGCTCGGCGTTCATGCCGTCGAGGATGTAGCGGAACCCCTTGCCTTCGTCGCCGACGAGGTTCTCCGTCGGGACGAAGACGTCGTCGAGGAAGATCTCCGTCGTTGCGTGATTCATGAGCGTCTTGATGGGGCGGATCGTCATGTTCCCCGCCTCGAGAGCCTGCTTCATGTCGACAATGAAGGTCGAGAGCCCAAGCGTCTTCTTCTCGACCTGATCCGCTGGCGTCGTCCGGGCCAGGAGCAGCATGAGGTCGGAATGGAGTGCGCGCGACGTCCAGATCTTCTGCCCCTGGATCAGGTAACCGCCATCGGTGGGTGTCGCTGTCGTCTGGATCTGGGTTGTGTCCGAACCCGCGGTCGGTTCCGTCACGCCGAACGCCTGCAGACGTAGCTCACCGGCTGCGATCTTTGGGAGAAGCCGCTCCTTCTGCTCGTCGGAGCCGTGGCGCAGAATCGTGCCCATCGTGTACATCTGTGCATGGCAGGCGCCGGAGTTGCAGCCCGAGGCGTTGATCTCCTCCATGATTACGCTGGCGGCCGTGATCGTTAGACCCGGCCCGCCGTACTCTTCAGGGATGAGCGCCGAGAGCCAGCCATCGTTGGTGAGCGCCTTGACGAACTCCTCCGGGTAGCGGTCTGGCTCGAGCTCGCGCCAGTACTCGCCAGGGAACCGGTCGCACAGCTCACGTACGCCTGCGCGAATCTCGTCTAGCTCTTCCGGAATCGTGAAATCCATCGCGTTAAATCATCCTCCAAGCCGGGTCAGCCCGGCGTCTCATGCTCTTCGCTACTCGGTGCCGTCTTGGCCTGACGCTCTACGCATTAGACCGCGCTCGCGCGCCGCGAGGTCACACGGTGCGTGTTGAAGCCCAGCCAGTGCATGCGGCCTAGCCAGCGCGCGTGCTCGACCTTCAAGCACCGATCCATCACGACGTTCAGTCCACCGCGCTCGGCGATCTCTGCACCCTCAGGGCTGATCACGCCGAACTGCAGCCAGAGCATCTTCGCGCCGATCTCGAAGGCCTCCTGCGCGATCTCCGGTACTGCGTCTGGTGCGCGGAAGACGTTGACGATGTCGACCGGCTCGGGAATATCGGCCAGCCGTGGGTAGCTCCGCTCCCCGAGAACCTCGTCGGCCCGCGGATTGACCGGAATCACGTGGTAGCCGTGTCGCCGCAGGTAGAAGCCGACGAAGTTGCTCGCACGGAGCTCGTTTGGCGACAGGCCGACCACTGCGATCGTGCGCGCTTCATGTAGCACCTTCCTGATGACGTCTGGATCCTGATATCGCCTCGCCGTCATGCTCTGGCCCCTTCCCTGCCGACCGCTTCGAGACCCTGTTCAAGGTCCCTCAGAAGATCCTCAATGTCCTCCAGACCGACCGACAGCCTGATTGTGCCTGGGCCGATGCCGGCGCGGACGAGCTCCTCATCCGACAGCTGTCTGTGCGTGGTGGAGGCGGGGTGAAGCACGAGACTCTTGGCGTCACCGACATTGGCGAGGTGGCTCCATAGATCGAGAGCTTCGATGAAACGACCACCGGCCTGCCGCCCGCCGGGAAGATCGAACGAGTAGACGGCTCCGGCGCCGCGTGGGAGGTAACGCTCGACGAGAGGCCGGTAGACGCTCTCGTCTAGTCCGGGGTACGTGACACGCTCGACGTCGCTGCGGTGAGACAACCAGGTTGCCGTGGCGAGTGCGTTCTCGACGTGGCGGTCCATGCGCAGCGACAGGGTTTCGAGTCCCTGGAGGAAGAGGAAGGCGTTGAACGGGCTCAAACAGGCGCCAAGGTCGCGGAGCGTCTCGGCGCGGAGCTTCATCAACAACCCGTAGACGCCGAACGTCTCGTGGAAGGCGAGGCCGTGGTAAGCGGGGGAGGGGTCGGCGACCACCGGGAAGCGACCATTCGACCAGTCGAAGACGCCGCTCTCCACGACGACTCCACCGATGCTCGTTCCGTGGCCACCGATGAACTTCGTGGCCGAGTTGACGACGATGTCCGCGCCCCATTCAATCGGGCGGCAGAGGCTCGGCGTCGCGAAGGTGTTGTCGACGATGAGCGGTGTGTCGCGGTCGTGCGCGATCTCGGCCACGGCTGCGATGTCCAGGACGTTTCCCGCTGGGTTGCCGATCGTTTCCGCGAAGAGGGCCTTGGTGTTGTCTTTGATCGCGCCTCGCCAAGCTTCGAGATCGTCGGGATCGACGAACGTGAGCTCGATCGAGAGCTTGCGCGTTAGGTGCTTGACCTGAGTGATCGTGCCGCCGTAGAGAGCGGAGGAGACCACGAGGTGGTCGCCAGGTTCGAAGATCGTGGCGAAGACCGCTGCCTGGGCAGCCAGGCCGCTCGCGAACGCGACACCGCCGGCCGCCCCTTCGAGATTCGCGACGCGTTCTTCGAACGCCGCCACCGTGGGGTTCATGATGCGCGAGTACGTGTTGCCGTACTCCTGGAGGTTGAAGTACGCGGCAGCCGCCTCCGAGTCTTCGAAGACGTAGCTCGCAGTCTGGAAGATGGGCACGGCTCGCGCGCCCGATGTTGGCTCCGGACGCTGGCCCGCGTGGATCGCGCGTGTGTCGAAACCGAACTGCTCCGAATCGTCGCTCGACACGACAGGATCTCCTGCTGGCTCGTCTGTCATGCGTCGCGGAGTACGCTAGCGCTCCGGCGCCGAGTGGGCGGGAGTGCGTCGCATCCTGCAGCGGTTGGCTAGACCTTGTGCCTCTCGAGCAGACGCCGCGCAATGATGAGCTGCTGGATCTCGTTCGAGCCTTCGCCGATCATCAGGAGCGGAGCGTCCCGGTAGTAGCGCTCCGGCCGGTACTCGAGGGAGTAGCCGTAGCCGCCGTGGATACGTAGTGCGTCGGTCGAGTTCTCCTGCGCCGCCTCCGTGGCGAAGTACTTGGCCATTCCCGCCTCCAGGTCAGCGCGCCCGCCTGCCTGTTTCTTCTGCGCGGCCTGAAGCGTGAGCAAGCGTGCGGCTTCCGCTCGTGTCGCCATCTTCGCGAGCATCAGCTGGACGGCCTGGTGATGGCCGATCGGTTTCCCGAAGGCTTCGCGTTCCTGCGCGTACTGCAACGAGTCGTTGAGCGCCGCCTCGGCCAGGCCTGCGCCTCGGGCTGCAACGTTCACGCGACCGGCCTCGATGCCGCTCATGAAGTACTGGAAGCCGTTGCCGATTCCGGCCTCCCCGCCGAGAATGCTCGACGCGGGCGTCCTGAAGTCGTCGAAGACGAGCTCGGTCGACTCGACGCCCTTGTACCCGAGCTTCTTCAGGCCTGGCATCGGAATGGTCAGTCCGTCCGGGTTGGTTTCGGGTTCCTTCTCGACGATGAACCCGGTCATGCCCTTATGTGGAGGATCGGTCGTCGGGTCGGTCTTCGCGAGCAGCATGATCAGGCCCGACCGCCAGCCGTTGGTCACCCACATCTTCTGGCCGTTGAGCACGTACTCGTCACCGTCGCGCTCGGCCGTCATGAGGATCGATTGGACGTCCGAGCCGGCATGCGGCTCCGTCATCGAGAACGCGGCGCGAATCTCGCAGCTGGCGAGTTGGGGCAGGAACTTCTGCCTCTGCTCGTCGGTCCCGTGCAGCCGGATCATCCACGCGGCGATGAAGCTCCCGTTCAGGATCCCCGACAGCGTGACCCAGCCCCGGGAGAGCTCCATGATGATCATCGCGTACGTGTCGAGTCCAAGGCCGAGGCCGCCGTACTCCTCCGGAATCGTCGTCCCGAACAGCCCCATGTCGCGCATCGTCTCGACCATCTGCGTTGGAAACTCGTCGGCGTGCTCGAAGTCCGACGCGTGCGGAACCACGTCTCGATCGACGAAGTCTCGGACCGCGGCGACGATCTCGCGCTGTTCTTCAGTCAGCTCGAAGCCACTCATGCGCCCCCCGATGCGCCCGTCGAGGCGTTGCTGAGTGGCGCAAAGGCGGCCACGAGGTCGCTCTGGGATTCGATCGAGCCCACGACCGACTCGATCGCCTCGAGCTGGTCGGTGTCGAGAGCGAGGAGTGCGTTCTCGCGGTACTTCGCGGCGACCTCTTCGCGGCTCATCGGATTGTCTGGGCCGCCCTTCTGGTATTCGAGCTCGGCGTCGAGGACATCTCCGTTCGCGAGCCTGATCTCGACGCCGCCGGGGAAGCCGTCGGCCGGGTAGGTCGGGTAGTCCTTGGTCTCGTAGTTGACCTTGGCGGCGATGTCGAGCACCGTCCTGTCGGCAATCGCCTCGTCCGTGTAGTCGGACACGCCGACCTTGCCACGAACGAGCATCGCTGCCGTCGAGTACTGGAGCGAGAACTTCCCCTCGTACTCCGAACGCGGGGCGCGCTTCTCGGTCTCTGGCTCGAGCACGAGTGCGACGCCAGCCTGAGGCACCCTGACGGTGATGGCGTCGATCTCGTCTGACGTGAACGTGCGGCCTGCGGCAAGCGACGCGGTCGCGCCGAGAGAGCCGTGGATGAAGTGGCATGCTGGGTACGGCTTGTACGCGATGCGGGGTGTCTCCCAGCGCTCGCCGAGATCGGCGAGCTGCCGTTCGAGGTCGATGTCCTTGATGCCGAGGAAGGAGTGGTAGACCCCGAACTTTCCCTCGAACACTGATCGTGGCCCGATTGCGCCGAAAGCCGCAAGCTGGTTGGCGATCATCGCTCCGTGCGCAGCCCAGGCCGGGTGAATCGGTTTCGTCGGGGTGCCGTCGGCAAGGTAGGCGAACAGGCCTGAGGCCATCGAGCCTGCGATTCCGAACGCGCGCGTGATCGTCTCTGCGTCGCTGCCGAGCAGGCGACCGACCGCCGCCGTCGCACCGAAGATGCCGCAGATTGCCGTCGGGTGGAACCCGCGTTTGTGGAACGCGCCGGGCGTGGCCATGCCGACCCGAGTCACAATCTCGTTTCCGACGACGATGGCCGTGATCAGGTCCTTGCCAGTCGCGCGTTTCGACTGCGCCGTCGCCAGAGCGGCGGGGCACACGACGGTGCTGACGTGGCTGACCGAGTCGGAGTGCGTGTCATCGAAGTCGAGCCCGTGACAGAGCATCGCGTTCGCGAAAGCCGCGTTCGCGGCGGGCATGCCCTCGCTCTGCCCAATCACGACTGCATCCCCGATCCCGCCGAGCTCTCGCATCGTCGAGCGGCCCTCGGTCGCAACTCCCATCGCCGTCGCAGCGAGGCCGCAACCGATGGTGTCGAGTAGGTGGTCCTTTGCGTGCTCGACGACATCCGAAGGAATGTCGTCGTAGCCAAGCGTCGTCGCGAAGTCGGCGAATCTTTCAGCTGCCGTTGTCACGTCGTGTCTCCTCTCGATCTCGACTCGCCGGTGCGCGCTGTGTCCGCTGCCCGGCTCGATCGTCGTCTACGACCTGGGTCTGGGAAATCTGGGTGTGTGCCATCCTGCTGCGGGCGTCAGACGGTCCAGCCGTCGTCGGTTCCCGGATACATGTTTGAGACCTCGGGCGCATCCCGCTTGTACACCATAAAGGTGCGCTTGTACTCGATCACGACCTCGCGTCGCTGGTTCACGCCGCGTGAGCGCATCGAGATGATTCCAACGTTGGGGTTCGACTTCGAGTCGCGCTTGTCGAGGATCTCGCTCTCTGACCAGAGTGTGTCGCCGACAAATACCGGCTTGGGAAGCTTGATGTCGGTCCACGCCAGGTTGGCGGTTGCGTTCTCGCTCGTGTCAGGAACGGTCAGGCCCGTGACGAGCGCGAGGGTGAAGGCGCTGTTGACGAGCGGCTGCTTGAAGCGGGTTCCCTCGGCATACGGGACGTTGAAGTGCATCTGGTTCGTGTTCAGCGTGAGGTTCGTGAACCAGATGTTGTCCGTGTCCGTGACCGTGCGGCCGAGACGACTCTTGAAGACGTCGCCGACGTCGAAGTCCTCGTAGAACCGGCCTTTCCACTCTTTGGGAGCCTGGGCGGTCTCTTCAGCCATTCGTTTCTCCTCCTCCGGACCTGCGGCTCGCCCGATGCAGGCGGCCCCAGCGTTATATGTCAGACATTCACCGGCTGTCAAACCTGATGTAGGGTGCGCCGCGCGCGGGCCGCCTGTTTGCCGGGCTCCCGCTTGACACCCCACGGAAGTCAGACATCGAGACCGCTCTAGCGATCGGAGCGACAGGAGGTTCCCCTCTTGAAGGCAGTCCGTTTTCACGAGTTCGGCAATGCAGATGTCCTGAAGATCGAGGAGATCGAGGACCCCAAGCCAGGCCCAGGCGAAGTGACGATCGCCATCAAGGCGAGCGGTCTGAACCACCTCGATGTCGATGTGCGCGAAGGTATCTCGCGGTTTCCCGTGTCGTTGCCACACTCGCTCGGGATCGAGGTAGCGGGCGACATCATCGCGCTTGGAGAGGGCGTCGAAGGCTGGGAAGTTGGAGACCGCGTCAACCCGTATGTGATGGCGCCGTGCGAGCGGTGTCGCTACTGCCGGACAGGCCGTGAGTCGATCTGCCTCGAGCCCGGGTTCATCAGCTTCAGCACGGGCGGCGGCTATGCGGAACAGGTCGCGGTAAAGGCCGGCCAGCTGATCAAGATCCCCGACTCTGTCTCCTACGAGGAAGCGGCTGCAACCCAGGTCGCGTTCGGGACGGCCTGGCACATGCTCTTCACGCGCGGCAGGCTGAGCGCTGGCGAGTCGGTTCTCGTCAACGCCGTTGGTAGCGGTATCGGCTCTGCCGCTGTTCAGCTCGCGAGTCACCACGGCGCGTTTGTTCTCGGGAATGCCTCCTCGCAGGACAAGCTCGACCGCGCTGCCGAGCTCGGTCTGGACGTCGGTATCAACCGGCTCGAAGAGGACATCGCGGCGCGCGTGATGGAGGCGACCGATGACCGCGGCGTCGATCTCGTCTTTGAACACGTTGGCGGCAAGATGTTCCAGGACAGCCTCGACTCCCTGTCCAAAGACGGTCGGCTTGTGACCTGCGGCGGTCATGCGGGCGAGGTCGTCGACTTCGACATCATCCCGTTTTTCCGCACCCAGAAAAGCGTGATCGGCTCATTCGTCTACACACGCGAGGAAGTCGACCGCTGCTACGCGCTGGCCGCACGCGGCGACATCAAAGCGCTCGTGCACGCTGTGTTCCCCCTCGACCAGGTCGCGGACGCGATGCGAATGATGGAGCGACGCGAGCAGTTCGGCAAGATCGTTCTCACCACGTAGGAAGGGCAGGGAAGCGACGATGAAACGAGTTGGCGTCGACGTCGGCGGGACGTTCACCGACCTCATCTACCTCGACGACGAGACGGGCAAGATCCTCGTCCACAAGCTGCCCACGACTCCGGTGGATCCGTCGGAAGGAACGGTCGCGGGAATCGTCGAGCTGACCAACGAAGCTGAGATCGATCCGAGCACGCTGGACCAGGTGTTTCACGGCACCACGATCGCGACGAACATCGTGATCGAGCACAACGGGGCAACGGTTGGTCTTATCACGACGGAGGGATACCGCGACATCCTCCACATCGCACGGCACAAGAAGCCGCACAACTTCTCGAACTACCAGGACCTGCCGTGGCAGCGGTACCCGATCGTGCGGCGCAGGTACCGGCTCACGGTTCCAGAGCGTGTGCTCAACGACGGCACCGTGCTGGTCCCCCTCGACGAGGAGAAAGCCCGCGAGCAGGTGCGGAAGCTCAAGGAGGCCGGCGTTGAAGCGGTCGCGGTGTGCTTCCTGTTCTCGTTCCTCAACGATGAGCACGAGGCCCGGGTCGCCGAGATCGTGCGCGAGGAGTTCCCTGACGCGTTCCTGTCGGTCTCGTCCGAGGTGCTGCCTCAGTACCGGGAGTATGAGCGCTTCTCGACGGTCTGCCTGAACGCCTTCGTTGGTCCGAAGGTCGCAACCTACGTGCGGCGACTCGAGGATCAACTTCAGGCGATGGGCGTCAAGACGGGCGTCCACATCATGACCTCCGCGAGCGGTGTCGCCACCGCCGAAGGGGCGATCAACCGCCCGGTGAACACGCTCATGTCTGGGCCGGTCGCAGGTGTTGTCGGCGGGATCTGGGCCGGCAAGCAGGCCGGGTTCGAGAACGTCATCACGCTCGATGTCGGCGGCACCTCGGCCGACATCGGTCTCGCGCAGGGTGGACGTCTCCGCATGAAGCACCTGCTGGACACGAAGGTCGGCCCGTACCAGGCGATGATTCCGATGGTCGACGTCGACACGATCGGCGCGGGCGGCGGGTCGATCGCCTACGTCGACCAGGGCGGGATCTTCCGGGTCGGGCCGCGGTCTGCGGGAGCCGTTCCCGGGCCTGCAGCTTACGATCGAGGCGGCTCTGAGCCCACGGCAACCGACGCGATGGTCAACCTGGGTTGGCTTCTGCCCGAAGGATTCCTCGGCGGCGACATGGAGATCCGCCCAGAGCTCGCGGAGACGGCGTACCGGGAGGGGCCCGCTGCCGCGATCGACATGTCGATCGAGGAGGCGTCGATGGGCGCCGTCGAGATCCTGACGCACTCCATGGTTCAGTCGATCGAGGAGAACTCCGTCCGTAAGGGCTTCGACCCGCGCGAGTTCGCGCTCGTGGCAGAGGGGGGCGCCGGGCCGCTCTTCGCCGCGACGATCGCTGCCGAAGTCGGCACCCCGACCGTTCTCGTTCCGCCCTACCCGGGGATTACCTCGGCGATGGGGCTGCTCGCAACCGACATGGTCTACGAGTACGTGACGACCAAGTACCAGCGCGCGTCGCAGTTGGATCGTGCCTCGTTCCAGGCGTCCTTCGAGGAGCTGGAGGCGCAGGCGCGTCAGCAGCTCGAGGAAGACGGCGTTCCTGACGATCGGATGATCATCCAGCGCGTGTGCGACTGCCGCTATCTCGGTCAGGGCTACGAGCTTCGGCTGGACGCTCCGTCAGGTGACATCGACGACGCTTGGGTGGAGAAGCTGAGCGCCGACTTTCATGACGCTCACGAGCGCGAGTACACGCGCCGCTTCGACGACGTCGACATCGAGCTCCCGAACATTCGCGTACGCGGCATCGGCCTCATGCCCGAGCTCACCGTGCCGGAAGCGGACAAGGGAGACGGCGATGCGCAGCGCGCAGTGCACCACGAGGCCGAGGCCTGGTTCCGCGTCTCCGGCGAGCTCGTACGTCTACCGACGAGCTACTACGACCGAAGCAACTTGCGGGCAGGCGATCGGATCGAGGGCCCGGGCATCATCAACCAGTACGACACAACCACGGTGCTGCCACCCGGTTTCTCCGCGGAGATCGACCGGTTCGGAAACATCGTGATGGCTGTGGGCACCGGCGGCTCTGCCGGCGCCGCACGGTAGGAGGAGGAGCGAGCATGTCGATTCTCGAGTACGAGCTCGGCAATAAGCCGGGCCCGCCTGACTTCGACCGCGTCGAGGTCGATCCGATCACGCTGCGCGTGCTCGGTGGCGCCTTCAACGCGATCGCGCAGGAGATGGCGGGCGTTCTGTTCCGGATGAGCTACTCGTCGATCATTCGCGAGTCGGAGGACCTCGGTGCCGGCATCTTCGACGCCCAGGGCCGCGAGCTCTGCGAGTCAGAGTCGACTCCGATGCATATCGGCTCGTTGCCCTGGTACATCCGCGGCTTCCTCTACCGGCTGGGGGACGACGTCAAAGAGGGCGACGTGATCATGCATAACCACCCCTTCCTGGGTGCGTCGCACACACCCGACATCGCGATCGCCGTGCCGATCTTCGTCGAGGGCGAGCACGTCGGCTTCGCCGCGGTCACCGCGCATGTGCTGGACGTTGGCGGATCGTTCCCCGGCATCAACGCGGACGCGTTCGACATGTACGCGGAGGCGAAGATCTACAACGGTCTTCGCTGGTACGAGGAGGGTGTCCTGAACGAGGATCTCGACCGCATGATCTTCGACAACGTTCGAACGGAGACCATGAACCGCGGTGACCTAAACGCGATGCTCGCGGCGTGCGAGCTGGGTCGCGATCGATTCGTTGCGCTCTGTGAGCGCTACGGCATCGACGTGGTAATGAGTGCCGCGTACGAATGGATGGACTACTCGGAGCGAATGCTGCGGGCAGAGATCGAGAAGATCCCGGATGGCACCTACCGGGCACCCACGGGCTGGCTCGATGACGACGCACAGAATCGCGACGTGCGGCTACGGGTTGAGACCGCCGTCGAGGTCAAGGGTGACTCGATCACCATCGATCTGACGGGGTCGCACCCCGAGGTTCCCACCGGATACAACGTCCCGTTCGAGGGCTCACTGCTCGTGTCCGCGTACTACGCGGTCCGCACCGTGCTGCTCGACGAGATCACCTTCCCGGAGAGCGTGCCGCAAAACGACGGGATCTTCCGCATTGTCGACGTGATCGCGCCAAAGGGGACGATCTTCAATCCGAACTTCCCACGAGCCTGCTTCTCACGTTTCTGCCAGACGCAACGCGTCGTCGACAACGTGATCCTGGCTCTGTCGGAGCCGCTCCCGGAGCAAACGACGGCAGGGAACTCAGCCGGTATCCATTTCTGCTCCTACTCAGGTTTTCAGGAGGACACAGGCCAGTACTGGATCTACCTCGAAGTCAACGAGGGGTCCTACGGCGGCCGGTACGGCAAGGACGCCATGGACTCCGTCGACAACCTGATGGCGAACACGCGAAACAACCCGATCGAAGAACTCGACATGCGCTTCCCCGTGCGTTGCGAGCAATACGAGCTCCGCCCTGAGCCCGCGGCGCCCGGTAAGTGGCGCGGTGGGATGGGAATCATCCGGCGCAACCGGTTCGTCGTCGACGGGACCTACTCGTGTGAGGGGGACCGGCAGACCGACCCGCCGCACGGCATCTTCGGTGGTTGGGACGGCCTCGTTGCTTCGTGCCGGAAGAACCCCGAGACCTCCGACCAGGAAGTACTTCATGCCAAGGTGACGGGTATCCCGTTCTCTGCGGGCGAGTTCATCGAATTCCGTGAGCCGAACGCGGCTGGTTACGGTGATCCGCTCGAGCGGCCGGCCGAGATGGTGCGCGACGACATCCTCGACGGCTTCACGACGATCGAGATGGCGCGCGACGCGTACGGCGTGGTGTTCACGACAGACGCGCCGGTGACGCTCAATCAGCTGGGCGTCGACGAAGACGCGACTGAGCGGCTCCGCGCGAAGCTTCGCGCCGATCGAGGGGCCGGCTCACTCACCACGTACTACGAGGGCAGGGAGCTGCCGAGCGCATCGGCTCCGGTGTCACAGGCTGGCAATGCGGCCTTCGGGATGTCGTGAGCTCAGCCTCGACTCCGCGTGTGACCGAGGAGAGAAGTGGCAATGCCGCGGGCAACCGGCAGGCGGGCAGCGGCATGGGAGGCGGTCGCGCCGTGAACGTCAGACCTGTCCGAAAAGCCTATGAACAGGTGGCTGATCAGCTCCGCGACCTGATCATCTCCGGCGAGCTCGAGCCGGGGGAGCGCCTGCCGAACGAGGCCGTTCTCGCGAGTGAGTTCGGCGTGAGCAGGACGACGATTCGCGAGTCGCTCCGCTCACTCGCGGCGCAGAACCTCATTCGCACTGTCAAGGGTGGTGGAGGAGGCAGCTACGTGACGGTGCCGAGCGTCGATCACATCTCTGACTTCGTGCACGCCAACCTGAACCTGCTGAGCGACACCCGCAATGTATCGCTCGAAGAGTTGCTCGAGGCGCGTGAGTTGCTCGAGGTTCCGGCTGCGCGGCTTGCGGCTCTGCGCCAACGCGACGGCGACAGCGCGCTGCTCGAAGCGGCCATTCCGGAGGAGCCGGAGCGGCTCGGGACCGCGGACCAGTTCGTCTACAACACGGACTTCCACACCGCCGTTATCAAGCTGTGCGGGAACGCGTTAGTCGGGATCGCTGCTCAACCAATTTTCTCCGTCCTCCAGACAAACCTGGCTCGATCGTCGCTCGTACGGAGCTTCCACGTAGCGATCAACCGCCACCATCGTGCGATCGCCGAGGCCATCGCGGCCGGCGACGGCGACGGTGCTGAGCGTGAGATGCGCGAT
>JAUVPB010000114.1 GCA_030598925.1 Actinomycetes bacterium | reverse complement strand
TACGAGCACCTCCGATTGCTCGTCGACGACCGGGAAACCGGCGTTCACGTGGTAGAGGAGCATGTGCGGCGTTGTGTCGAAGCCGACGTTCTCCACCTCGTCGTGAACGGTCAGCGTGGAGCCGCCGACGGCGCATTCGATTCGCCGTCGCAGCAGCAGTTGCTCACCGAACACGGAAGCCTGGAGAACTTCGCCCTCCGCGTACAGGACGCACTCGTCGCCGCTCCAGCGCTCTCCGTAGCCCGCGAGGCGTGCTGGTCGGTTGGATACGCGGCCATGCAGGCCAAAGCGCTCGGTCTCCTTGGGCGGGTAGTGATACTGGGCCGCCGTATCGTCAGCCATGAACAAGGCATGGTCGAGGCCGCAGGTCGTGAGCAGCCCGCCGCCCCAGTTGCGGAAGAAGCCGAGCTCTTCCCACTCGTAGAACCACGGCCCCGCGAAACCGACCGCCGAGGTCCAGGCGAGCGGTGCTCCGCGGAACTCGCATTGGCCGATATCGAAGGCACGGTCGACGATCACGTCGAAGGCGAAACCCGATCCCGACCGGAACTCGAGTACGCGCACGCCGCGCTCTGCGCCGTCTCCGATCGTGACAAGTCGAATGCCGGCGACTTGGTCGAGCCGGCCGACGCGTCGCAGCAGGTCTGCCTTCGCGAGCGGGCTCCCGTAGAGGTCTGGCATCTGTGCGACCTACTCTCCCTGCGTCTGGGCGGAGGCGGCGCCGGCGCCCATCGCGGTGTAGCCGCCGTCGACGACGATGGTCTGCCCGGTGACGAACCCGGCGCCGCTTGAGACCACCAGCGCGACGGCTCGAGCGATGTCCTCGGGCGCTGCGACCCGGCCCAGCGGTGTGCGGTCGACGATGGCCTGTTCAGACACGAGCCCCTTCGCCATGGCTTCCTCGACCATCGGTGTCCGGACCGGGCCCGGCGCGACCGCGAGGACTCGGACACCGCGGCCCGCCCACTCCACGGCGAGCACCTGGGTGAGCCCCGTGACGCCCCCCTTGCTCGCGCCATAGGCTGCGCGTCCCGCGACGCCCAAGCCTGTGCCAATGATCGACGTAACGTTCACGATCGTGCCTCGTCCGCGCTCGAGCATGCGGCTTCCGACCGACTGGCAGCAGCGGAGAACGCCGGTGAGGTTGACGTCGAGCACCTCCGCCCAGTCGTCTTCGCCGTAGGACTCAGCCGGGCCGATGCGGTTGACCCCGGCGTTGTTCACGAGGATGGTCGGTTCCCCCAAGGCGGTCACGACGTCCTCGACGCCGGCGTCAACCGACTCGCGCCTCTTCACGTCGAGGGCGATGCCCCTGCATCCGCCGCCGATCTCGGCTGCGACCTCGGCCGCGCGGTCCGCGCTCCGGCCGCCGATCGCCACCTGCGCTCCCTGAGCCACGAGCTCGGCGCCGATCGCTCGCCCGATGCCCTGCGTTCCGCCGGTCACGATCGCGATCTCGCCTGTTAGCGGGCCTTGCGGGGCACTCACGACTTCTTCCTCTCGGGGTGCACTAGACGATGTACGTCCTGAGGACGTCGCGGGCGAGCTGAAAGCCACGGATGACGAGCTCGTCGCTGCCCTCGAACTTGCGGTCCTCGTGCTCGATGATCACCGGGCCGTCGTAGCCGCTCGCGTAGATAGCCGCGAAGAACCTGTCCCACCGGACCTGCCCGAGTCCTGGCAGCCTCGGGACCTGCCAGCCCATACCGAGCGACATCACGCCGTGCTCGTAGAGCCCGTCGGGTCGGATCTCGAGGTCCTTCGCATGTACGTGGACGATCCGCTCCGCGAAGTCGTAGATGGCCCGCTCGACATCGATCATCTGCCAGATCAGGTGGCTCGGGTCGAAGTTGAGTCCGAAGTTGGCGGACGGGATCTCGTGGAACATGTCCCGCCAGCTAGCAGGGGTGGAGGCGAGGTTGACGCCGCCTGGCCACTCGTCGAGCGAGAAGATCATCGGGCAGTTCTCGATTCCGATCTTCACGTGCGCCGCTTCGGCCTCCTCGACCAACGCGGGCCAGACCTTGCGGAACTCGACCAGGTTGTCGGGGTACGAGCGGTCCTTGTCGCGTCCGACGAAGGTGTTGACCACCGGCACGTCCAGGACACCGGCGGCTCGGATGACCTTCTTGGTGTGCTCGTTGACCGCCTCGCGATGGGCGGGGTCGGGGTGGAGATTGTTCGGGTAGTAGCCAAGCCCGGAGATCTCGATCCCGATCTCCTCGAGCAGCGTGCGAATCTCGGAGGCCTTCGCGTCGTCGACTGAGTCGACATCGATATGCGTCACGCCCGCGTAGCGGCGAGCGTCCCCGGACCCGGCAGGCCAGCAGCACACCTCGAGCGCGTCGAACCCGTTGTCCTTGGCCCAGCGGGCGACCTGTTCCAGCGACCAGTCGCCGAAGGGAGCCGTGACGAACCCGAGCTTCATCGCCGACCTCCAGTCGTAGGCGCTTCCCGACGAGAATTTGGCGCGCGGCCGGGCATCAGTGCATCGCCCAGCCGCCGTCGATGCCGATCAGCTGTCCGGTGATGAACGACGCGGCGTCGCTCGCGAGAAACGCCACGAGGTTGCCGACGTCTTGGGGCTTTCCGCGACGCTTGAGACTCTGCTGATCGAGAATCCATCGGTTGTAGCCGACCGGATCGGGATGGATCTTCTCGGCGTCGGTGGGAAACGCTCCCGGCGAGACAGCGTTGACCGTGACGCCTTCCGGGCCCAGCTCGCGCGCGAGCGCGCGCGTGAAACCGACGACGCCACCCTTGGACGAGACGTAGTCGAGCAGGTCGGCGAAGCCGATGAGGAACGTCACCGACGCGATGTTGATGATGCGACCGTGACCACGCTCCACCATGGATGAGTGGGCAGCGCGGGCGCACAGGAAGTAGCCCTTCAGGTTCGTGGCCAGCACGCGATCCCATTCGTCCTCCTCGATCTCCGTCCACGGTCGAGCGGGATAGATGGCCGCGTTGTTGACGAGGATGTCGATCCCACCGAGTTGGGAGACCACAGCCTCGGTCATCGACTCGACCGAGGCACGACTCGAGACGTCGCCTTCGAATGCGACCGCAAGGCCGCCCGCCTCGGCGACGTCCGACGCGCGGCTCTCCGCCTTGGCGAGTTCCGGCTCGACCACGGCGACCGCTGCGCCGGCCTCCGCGAGGGCCCGGCAGATGCCCTCGCCGAGACCTCCGCCACCACCTGTGACGACCGCGACCCGGCCCTCGAGGCTATGGACTCCAGCCTCCACCTACCCGATGCCAGCCTTCGACGCGACCTCCGCGATTGCGACGGCTTCCCCCGTCTCGGCCGACTGGTAGGCGGCCTCGACGAGCGCCATCGTCATCAGGTTGTCAGGACCGTTCAGCTCCGGCTCGGTACCGGTCTCGATCGCCTTCATCAGCTGGCCCATCGTGCCGATGAACGCCTGCGGGAACCACTGCTCGTTCCAACGAGGCTGGTGCCACACGCCTTCTTCTGAGCGAAGGTGGTAGTCGATCGTGGACGGGCTGCCATCCGGGTAGTCGGGCCAGCCGATCGTCCCCTTGGCGATGCCTTCCGTTCCCTCGACGCGCCAGGAAATGCCACCGTCGTCCCACGTGAAGCAGTCGTCGGAGCCGATACACCGAAGACCGTCCCCGTACTCGAGCACGTAGAACGCCATCCCGTCCTTGTGTGGGAAGTCCTGGGACGGGTCGGGACGGACGCTGCACACGATCTGATCCGGGTCACCGAAGAGAAAGCGGAAGCAATCGAGGTGGTGGATCGACATGTTCAGGAGCGCGATGCGGTCGTAGACGCGGACGAAGTCCTGCCAGTGGGGACGGGCGTTCATCACGATCTGGGCGACGATCACCGTTCCGAGATGCCCGCCGTCGAGCAGCGTCTTCAGCGCCCGCATCGAGTGGTCGTAGCGCATGTTCTGGTTGACGCCGAGCACCTTGCCTGCGCCGCGCGCGACCTCGACCATCTCGATCGCCTCGTCGAGTGTGAACGCGATCGGCTTCTGGGCGAGAATGCCCTTCACGTGTTCGCGTTTGCACGCCTCCTTGACGATCTCGAGCTGCTGATCGGGGGGGAAGGCGATGTCGACGATCTCGACGTCGGTGTCGTCGAGGAGCTCGCGCCACGTGTCGTACACCGTCGGCACGTTGTTCTGCTCGGCCGCCGCTCGTGCGTTGGCCGGCGTCCGTGAGGCGATGGCGACGGTACGGAAGCCCGCCTCGTTGTAGGCCGCCAAGTGGACGTCTTTCATGATGAAGCCGGCGCCGATCGCGCCGATTCCGTAGTCGGTCTTCGAGCCCAACTCGGGCCGGTACCTCAGGTCGATCTCAGGCATCGTCCCACCTAAGCCCGTACGTCGATGTGGGCGCGTACGCCGATGTCGCGCATGATCGCCGCGGTCGACTCGTACGCTTCCGTAGCCCATTCGACGATCTTGTCTGGATCCGGCGAGTACTCCAGCTCGATCGAGACGGTGCCGTCATAGCCCGTGTCGCGGATCGCTGCGAGGTAGTCCTTGATCGGCGTCACGCCGTGGCCCGCCGGTAGGTCGCCGTGCACCTTCCCGTCGCAGTCCGAGAGGTGTATATGCCCGATCAGACCGCTCAGCTTCGCTACGTCCGCGACGGAGTCGCCCGAGAGGTGCAGGTGAGAGATGTCCGCGTTCGCGAGCACCGCAGGATCGTCGATCTCCTTGACCATGCGCACCAGCTCGTCGATGTTCTTCAGCAGCGCTTGCTCGAACGGCTCGAGCTCGAGCACGACCTCGAGGCCCTTCGAGCCCGCGTAGGCGCCGGCCTCGGCGATCATCTCCTTCGCCATGTCCCAGATGGCCTCGTTCGGGAAGACCTCGCCGTCCCAGTAGTACTCGCCGACCACCAGCAGCAGGTTCCGCGCGCCGAGGTAGGCGCCCTGATCGATGTAGGCCTTGATCCGATCGAGGGCGAACCGGCGCACAGATGGGTTGAAGTCGACGATTCCGAAGGCGACGCAGACGACCGACCGGATCGGGAGGCCGGCCGCCTCGGCTGCGTCCTTGATTTCTGTGCGCTCGGCATCGGTGAGATCGAGCGGGTCCTCGAACACGTCGTAGGTGTCGAAGCCAATTGCCTTGGCCTTACGGATCCCGTCGAGGCGCCCGACCTTGGTACCGAGCCAGGTCGAGCTAATCATTCCAAGTTCCATGTGTTCCTCCTCATCCCGCTGCTGGGGGTAGCTGCCGGTTCGTCTCGTACGTGAACCACGTGGACATCGTCAATCGACCCACGTCCAAGATCTTCCGTCTGGCGCTTCGCGCGCACGACCTGCAGCAACGAGCTCTCGCAGGTGGCCCCGCAGCGGCCCGGCGAGCTCGTTCGGCATCGATGTGAACGGCCCGAGTTCCGCGTCGGCGAGCTCGAGGACACGGGCGAGCGTCACCTCGCGCTCCGCCTCGAGGATCGTCGCAACGGTCTGACGAGCATCGCGGACGAAATCGAGCGTGCTCTGTAGGAACGCCTCGACGGCCGGCCCCTCCATCACGTCGTAGTGGGCTGTCAGGAGCCGCTCGGGCTCGAGCCGGAGCAGCACGTGCGTCGAGGCCTCGTAGCCAGCTATGTCGAAGTACGGCGATGGATGGATCACGTTCCCCTCGGTATCGAGCAGGCCTCGACCCATCACGGCGTCGATCACGACAGCCGTCCGCGACGAGGGGATCCAGAGCCCCAGGTGGCCGGGCGAATGGCCCGGGAGATGCAGCACGCTGACCTCGAGTTCGGGGCCGAGCTTGATGATCTCGTCCCCCTGCAGCCCGATGTCGACCGGCACGTCGTCACCCATCGCATCCCGTAGCCACGCGGCTGCGTCATGCGGGTAGCCGATGCCGTGATCGGTGTACCAGCCGTAGCGCTCGCGCAGGATGCGAGCCGAGCTCTCGATCCAGGGGGCGTCGAGTGCATGAGCGCACAGGAGCGCGTTCGGGGCAGCCGCTCGTATCGCCGCGTTGCCTCCGAAGTGATCGACGTCAGCGTGCGAGATGAGCATGAAGTCGAGCGAGGCGGGAGCTACGCCTACCGACTCGAGGTACGGAAGGATCACGTCGGTAGGCGTCTCCGCGACTCCGGTGTCGACCAGGAGCGTTCGCTCACCGCGCAACAGGTATTGGGAGAACGGCCGGGGGCCGAGGATCGACTCGATACGGTGGATTCCGGGTGCGACTTCCATCTACGTCTCCGCGTGTCCGACGTTGCCGTTGAGCACGATTCCGCCGTCGACGAGCAGGTCCTGGCCGGTGACGTATCGCGAGGCCTCGGAGGCGAGAAAGACGAATGTATCTCCGATCTCCTGGGCATCGGCGATCCGTCCGAGCGGGATCCGAGCCTCGTAGTTCGCCCGGACCTCGGGCGTGTATGCCTTGGCGTTCAAGGGCGTATCGGTCGCGCCGGGCGCGATCGAGTTGACCGTGATTCCCAGCGGCGCGAGCTCGACGGCAAGCACCTGCGTCAGCGCGGCGACGCCGCCCTTGGCGGTCACGTAGGCCGAGAGGTCTGCGATCGGCTGCACGCGCGCCACGGACGTGACGTTCACGATCCGCCCGCCGCCCTGGTCTGCCATCTGCCTCGCAGCCGCCTGGCAGCCGTAGACGTAGCTCATGAGGTTCGACGCGATCAGATCGTCCCAGTCCTCGTTGCTGGTGTCGAAGAACGGGCGCACGAGCAGCCGCGAGGCGTTGTTGACCCAGATGTCGATGCCGTCCCAGGCCTCGACAACGGCCTCTGCGAGCCGGGTCGCCGTCGCCGGGTCGCCGACGTCACCCTGGAGCATGAGGGCGGCGCCGCCTGCCTCCTCGACAGCTGCGACCGTAGCGCTGGCTCGCTCTTCTTCCTCGGGCGGCGGGTCGGGCCGGTAGAGGCCGGCGACATCCGCGCCTGCTCGCGCGAGTGCGATCGCCGCCGCCTGTCCGATGCCCTGCGAGGCGCCCGTGACGACCGCCCGCTTACCTGTGAGGTCGAAGGGGGAGCTCATCACACTGAGCGGTACTCCAGCTGTTGGCGCTGGCCGGTCTCGTGCGATCGCACGATCGCGTCGCAGATCTCGGCACACCGGTAGCCGTCCTCCATCGTCGCCGCGCGCGGGTCGACCGGCGTGTCTTCCTTGATGCAGGTCAGGAGGTGCAGGAGCTCATGGACGAAGTTGTCTTCCCAGCCGATCATGTGCCCGTGCGGCCACCAGTGCTCCCAGTAGGGGTGGTAGGCCTCCGACACGAGCACGTTCCTGAAGCCCTGAGCGTGTCGGCCGGGCGTCGAGTCGACCATGTTGACGAGGAGCTCGTTCTGTCGCTCGGAGTCGAACAGCAGCGTGCCCTTGGACCCGTTGATCTCCCAGCGCATCTGGTTCTTGCGACCGGCGGCGAAGCGGGTCGCCTCGTAGGTTCCGATCGCGCCGTTCTCGAACTCGACGGTCGACTCGAACGCGTCGTCGACGTCGACGGTTCCGCCCGGGCGCTCCTTGATGAACGTGCGGAGCACGCCGTTGACTGCCGCAACCTCGCCGCAGAGGTACCGCGACTGGTCGATCACGTGTGCGCCGAGGTCTCCGAGGGCGCCGGAGCCCGCGATCTCCTTGTCAAGGCGCCAGACCTTGGGAAACTCCGGATCCATGATCCACTCCTGGTGGTACCGGCCCCTGAAGTGGTAGATCTCGCCGAGCTCGCCGGCGTCGATCATCTGTTTCGCGAGCACGATCGCCGGGTAGAAGCGGTAGTTGAACGCCGTCATCGCCTTCACGTCATGCTCGGCGACGCCCTTCCAGATCTCGTACGACTCATCGGCCGTACGTCCGAGCGGCTTCTCGCAGATGATGTGCTTGCCGGCCTTGGCCGCCGCGATCGTCGGCTCGAGGTGGATGTCGTTGGGGCCGCCGTTGTCGAAGACCTGGACGTCGGGATCGTTGATCACATCGCGCCAGTCGGTGGTCGCCTTCTCGTAGCCGTAGCGACGCGCCGCCTCTTTGACCGCGTCCTCGCTACGGCCGGCGATCGACACGAGACGAGGTACGTACGGGGGCGGCCACGTCATGTAGCCGATCTTCTTCAGCGCGTTCGAATGCACCTTGCCCATGAACGCGTAGCCGAGCATGCCGATTCCGATCGGGGGAATATCGCCCTCGGCTCGCGCATCTCCCATGGTTACGAATCCGACGTCGGTCTCTTCAGCCATCTCGCCTCCTGTCGTGCTTTGACGCGGCTACGCCAGCCACCAAGCGGTCGAGTCCGGGCCAAGCGGCTTGTTGATGATCAGCGGCTTCAGGAACTTGATGCTCTGCTCGATCCCATCCTCTTCCGACATCACTGGATCCTCGTGCTCGAACGAGAGCACGTAGTCATAGCCCTGCTCGAGGAGCGCCGTCATGACGCGCTTCCACTCGACGTCACCCCAGCCGGGTACGCGGTAGCGTGCTGCGCGATCTCCGCGCTGCCACGAGCCCGTGCTCGTGACGCCGTCGATATGGAGGATGTCCTTCTGCAGTTCCCAGTCCTTTGCGTGCGCGTGGAAGATGCGCTTGCCGAAT
>JAUVPB010000272.1 GCA_030598925.1 Actinomycetes bacterium | reverse complement strand
GCGGGTCGGGTCGGAGGCATCGTCGATCAGTTGAGCCACGGCGAGACGGGCTACCTCGTCTCGTCACCTGAGGAATGTGCGGCGGCGTGTATCGATGCTCTCGAGAATCCCGAGGCCGCGAGGGAGATGGCGCTGCGCGGGAAGGAGCACGTGCGTCGCCACTTCCTGATGCCTCGTCTGCTGCGCGACTGGCTCACACTGTTCTCGCGACTGGCGGGCCACGAAGAACACGGCGCTGGGTAGGCGTGCGACGCGGAGCCGCATGACTCCGCGACGCCAGCCTGGAGCGAACGCGTGATAGTCGCCGCGAACAGGCCACCCGTCACCTACGGGCGGGGTTCGGACGGGGCGCTGGTGCCCCATCGCGGTGCCGGCGGGCTCGTCACAGCACTGCGCGGGCTCGTCGCTGGCGCGGAGGTGACGTGGATTGCCAGCGCGATCTCTGACACTGATCGCGAACTCGCGCGCGCCCATCCAGCGGGAAGAGCGGAGGACATCGATGGCGGAAGCGCGCGCGTTCGGCTTCTGGCACACGATCCGGGCGCGTACGCCCAGTTCTATGGGCACGTATCGAATCCAGTGATCTGGTTTACGCAGCATCAGCTCTGGAATCTCCCGTCCGAGCCGAGCTTTGGCCCCGACTTTGTTGCCGCATGGGACAACGGCTATCGGGTGGTCAACGAGGCGTTCGCGACTGCAGTCGCCGAGGAGGTGGCGTCGCGACCGGCTGCCCCGGTCGTGCTGCACGACTACCATCTGTACCTCGCGCCGCGGGGCGTGCGACAGCGAGCGCCTGGGGCGTGCCTCGCCCATTTTGTCCACATCCCGTGGCCCCCGCCGGACGCGCTGAGGGTGCTTCCGGCGGACGTGGCGCGATCAATCGTCGACGGGCTTCTCGCGAGCGATCTGGTCGGCTTTCACACGCCTAGGTGGCGTGACAACTTCGCGGCGTGCTGTGTCGAGCTGCTGGCTGCCCGGATGGTCGGCGCGGAGGTCGTGCGGCACGCGGGTCGGGAGATCCGGCTCACGGCCCGGCCGATCTCCGTCAGCCCGGACGATCTGCACGCGATGGCGCAAAGCGCGCCGGTTCTCGCGGAGGAGGACGCGCTCGTCGCTGAACGCGGCGAGCTGCTCATCGTACGCGTCGACCGAACCGATCCGTCGAAGAACGTCGTGCGCGGATTCTTGGCCTTCGAGTTGCTGCTCGAGCGCCACCCCGAGCTCGCGGGACGGGTGCAACTTCTGGCGCTGCTCGACCCTTCCCGCCAGGACGTGCCGGCGTACGTGGCCTACCGGGCGGCGATCGAGAGCGCCGCGGCCCGCGCCAATGCACGGTTCGGCTCCGCCGACTGGATGCCGGTCCGGCTCGAGATCGAAGACAACTTCGCACGGTCGGTCGCCGCGTATAAGCAGTACGACGTGCTGTTCGTGAACCCGGTGTTCGACGGCATGAACCTCGTTGCGAAGGAGGGGCCGCTCGTCAACACGCGCGCTGGGTGCGTTGTCTTGTCGGACAACGCCGGAGCGCACACCGAGCTCGGTGAGGCCGTGCTGAGCGTGAATCCGTTCGACGTTGGGCAACAGGCGGATGCCCTCTACGACGCGCTCACCCTGCCGCCTGGCGAGAGAGCGTCGCGCGCATCGCTACTCCGCGCTGCGGTCGTTGCGCAGCCGATCAGCGCATGGACAGACGGTCTTCTCGCCGATCTCGCCGAGGCCGTTGCGTCGGACGGGCGTAGAATTGAGATCTCGTGAGTGAGATTCCCAACCTCAGCCACGTTGACGATTCAGGCAACGTTCGCATGGTCGATGTCGGCGCCAAGCCGCTGTCTCGTCGTCGTGCGGTCGCGACCGGCAAGGTGTCGATGGACAGCGCGACGACAGCAGCTCTGCGCGAGCTGCCGAAGGGTGACGCGCTGGCCACGGCGCAGGTCGCCGGGATCATGGCGGCCAAGCGTACGTCGGACCTTATCCCGCTCTGCCACCCCCTTCCGCTGTCGAAGATCGACGTCGAGCTCCGCGTCGATGGAGGCTTCGTGCACATCGTCGCGACGGTCGAAACGACGGCGCAGACCGGCGTCGAGATGGAGGCGCTCACCGCGGTCTCTGTGGCGGCCCTCACTGTGTACGACATGGCGAAGGCGATCGACAAGACGATGGAGATATGCGAGATCTCGCTCGTCGAGAAGACCAAGCAACCTCTGTGACCGCCGCGCTTGCTCGCTACCCGCGTCGCTTCGCGACGCTGGTCAAGCTCGAGCACTCCGTGTTCGCGCTTCCGTTCGCGTACGTCGGGGCCTTTCTTGCCGTTGGCGGCGTGCCCTCAGCCTCAACGCTTGCCTGGCTCACCGTTGCGATGGTCGCCGCGAGGAGCCTCGCGATGTCGCTCAATCGCCTGATCGACGCCGACATCGATACTCGTAACCCGCGCACGAGCTCTCGCGAGCTGCCTCAAGGTCTGCTGAGCAAGACCCAGGTGATGGCCTTCGCTCTCGCCTCGCTGGCCCTCTTCCTGGGTGCCGTGTCGCAACTTGCGCCACTCACCCGATGGCTCTGGCCAATCCCTGTCGTGGCGTTCGCCGCCTACCCGTACCTCAAGCGTGTGACATGGCTGTGCCACGCGTGGCTCGGACTCACGATCGGCCTTGCGCCCATTGCAGCGTGGGTTGCCGTGACGAACGAGTCGCCCCTCGAGGCATGGGTGCTGGGCGCGGCCGTGGCGACGTGGGTCGCAGGCTTCGACGTTCTGTACGGGCTCTTCGATCTCGATGTCGACCGAGCCCAGGGCCTCCACTCGATTCCCGCACGCTTCGGTCCCCGCGTCGCCTTCGCCGTCGCGCGTGGGCTTCACGTCGCTACTGCTGTTCTGCTGACCGCAGCCGGGCTCCTGCTCGACGGCGGCGTGTTCTACTGGCTTGGTGTAGCCCTGGTCACCGGTCTGCTGGCGCGCGAGCACGCGCTGGTATCACCGTCTGACTGGCGCCGCCTGGACGCCGCCTTCTTCACGATGAACGGCGCTATCGCACTCGGTTTCTTCGGGTTCGTGCTCGCCGACGTGCTTCTGTGATCAAGGCGGCTGCACTCGGCCGGAGCTTCGGGGATCGCGATGTCCTGCGCGGTCTGGACCTCGACATTCCGACCGGCGCATTCCTGCTCGTGACCGGCGGCAACGGTTCGGGGAAGTCGACGTTGCTGTCTCTGCTCGCCGGGTTGCTCGCACCGACGGACGGACACCTCGAAGTGAGCGCGAGCCGTGGGCAGATCGGCTACGTGGGCCACGAGCCGCTCGTCTACCAGGAGCTGTCGGCGCTCGAGAACCTCGATCTGTTCGGGCGCCTCTATCGCGTGAACGATCGCCGCGAGCGAGCGGGAATGCTGCTCGAGCGCTTCTCGCTGTGGGACGT
>JAUVPB010000187.1 GCA_030598925.1 Actinomycetes bacterium | reverse complement strand
TCCCACGGCCTCGAGCGCCTCCTCGGCACGGTCCTGCAACGAGTGCGCGGGAACACCGAGGTTCTCGAGGCCGAACGCAACCTCGCGAAGGACGCGAGTCATCACGATCTGATCCTCGGGATCCTGGAAGACGATCGCGGTCGTCCCGACGAGATCGGCAGGGCGCGCTCGACGCGTATCGAGCCCATCGATGCTGACGCGCCCTTCGAAAACACCGCCGTGGAAGTGAGGCACGAGGCCCGCGAGGGCGCGCAGAAACGTCGACTTACCCGCACCCGAGAGCCCGAGCAACGCAACCGTCTCTCCCTCCCCAATCGAGAGCGAAACGTCTCGCAATGCCGGTCTAGACGCCCCTCCGTAGGTGACCGAAAGCCGCTGTACGTCGACTAGAGCCACAGAGCCACCCCAACGGGAAGGGCGAGAGCGAACAGCGCCACCGCCCAGTCTCTTGCTCGCCAGGCCGGGCTCGGCATGCGCGTTCGGCCGGCGCGTCCGAAACCGCGAGCTTCCATCGACTCGGCCAGGTTCAGGGCTCGCTCCAGCGAACCCGCAACCAGTGGCGAGACCAGCTGTCCTCGCGCCCGCATCCCGTGAAGCTCGAGGCCTCGTCCGCGAACGGCCTCGGCGAGACCGACCGCGTCGCGCTCGAGCGACGGGACGAGCCGTATCGCCAGCGCAGCGAGAAATGCGGAGCGCCGTACGCGACCGGCCGCCGCAAGCATCGCATCGTGGTCGAGCCGCAGTGCGTACACCGCGAAGGCGAGGGCGACCGCGCTGAGACGTGTCGCGTTCAGGGCGGCCTCGACAAGCTCCTCGCTCGTGACATCGATGACGCCCAGAACTGGAACCGTGGGTCCACTCCAGATGATCGACGTCCCCTGTACTGAGAGGAACGGCGAGAGGACGAATACGCCGAGGCTCGAGATGAGCGCGGCCGCGATATAGGGCCAGCGTCGAGCCGCCGGAGCTCCGAGGACGAAGGCGAGCAGCACCAGGGAAAGTGCCGCGCTGACCCACACGCGCTCGGTCAGGAGTGCCGCCGCAGCGGCACCTGCGAGCAAGAGCCCGGCTGCCCCGGGCGCAATCACCCGTCGATCACCTGGCCCGCCGAGTCAAACGTCGCGCTGTAGTGATGCGCGATCGACTCCGGGCGCTCGATCAGAGTCGCCACAGTGGCGCGGATCGCGTCCTCCGTACCCGCAAGAACGAACGTGACCGCAGAGCCGTTCTTGTTCCCCATGGACGCACTGAGCTCGGCGCCGCTCATGCCGTCTCGCACCTCGAGCACGAATCGGTGCGGCTCCGCATCGGGCTCGTCCGGTGGAGCGGCGTCAAGGTAATCCCGCATGGCGGCGGCTGAGTCCGAGAGCTCCGGCGGAGCAATGACCTCGACCGGTCTGATCGCACCTTTCCAGCCTCGATGGAACGGGCGTGGAAACGCGCCGACAGTGGCGGCCGGATGGACCGCGCCACCGTCTACCCAACTGCGGTGGTCCCACCAGATCACGTCTCCGTCGGCAACTTTGATCTCGGCCGCGCCGACGTCGGGTTCGATGCCGTTGACGAGAAAGAACCAGTCCTCCTGCCTGTCCGTATTCTCCTTCACTCCTGCGATGCTGGTCACGTAGCGGCCGCCGTAGCGCGTCTCGATCTCGGCCGCCCCATCGAGCACCTGCACAACCGTCGCACCAGCTTCGACCTGGGTCGAGAGGAGCAGCTCGGATCCTGCGCTACGCGTGACCCACAACGTCGCGCCGTCAACCTCCTCGTCGACCGAAGACGACACAGGATCAGCGCCCGTCCGCGCCGCAGAGGACGGCGCCGACCCGGCGGGCGACGCAGCTTCCGACGGCGCCTGTGCAACGTCGCTCTGCCCGACCGCGGGCGCGGCTGACGGGCTCGCGGGGGCGGCAGCTGCCGCCCCCGGCGAGGCGTCGGGATCAGATTGGAGCTCTTCCCCTGCTCCGCCGCAGCCGGCAAGCGCCAGCCCAACGGCAGCAAGAGCAACGAGTCGGCGCATTGGGCTAGGCCGCCGAGACCAACACCTGCGAGCGGATGAGGCCACGCTTCACAACCCGGGCGCTCTCCCAGTTGCTGGTGCAGAGCCGGCCCGACTTCGAACGAATGCGGCGCGTATCGTCGAGCCGAAAGACCACTTTCTTGGCACGCTTTGCCTTGCCGTTGGCATTGACGGCCTGCGCAACGAAACAGCCGCGCTTCCGAACAAGGTTGAGCGAGTCGGGCCCCGCGAATGTCGCCGCATCAAGCTTGGCCCAGTACCACAGCACGGAGTCGCCACTCTTCAAGACGACGTCGTTGGCTCCCACCCGCGGCGCCCGACCGTTCACCTTAAAAAACCAACCTGTCAAACCAACCGAACCGAAGCGGCCGACTCGATCAACGAACGAGCCGAACGAGAACACCTTCAGGTTGTAGTTGAACTCTCCCACCAGGCTTGCGCTCTCGAGCGCGCCGAGAACGGTCGGCCGTGTCAGCTCGACCGTCGCATCAGCCTCCGCGGCCAGTGAGCCCTGAGCGGGCACGAGCGACGGCGCCGCGGCTCCGAACAGCGTTCTGGTCTTCCCTTCAACGCGAACAGTGACGTTCACGTCTGTCCCAGCTACTGCGGTAGCCGCCAGAACCACTGCAACAAGCAGCGTTCCTCCAAATGCGAGCAGCAAACGAATGTGCACGATTCCTCCTTCCACGAGGGGTCGTTGCGCGGCGGCCGTGAGGTCTTCTGGCTCGGGGCGCCCATCTGCACCGTCTTCCCGGCTCGCGCCAGTGACGTATTGGTGCGGATGCGTCTCCCCATACAGCGGCGGGACCGCGTCGGCTTCTTACCGACTTCCCTTCGCCGACCACCTGCGTTTATGTGGCGGTGATCCTACCAGGGCCGTGGACGGGGGCCGATGAGGTTGCCCTTGCGTGCCGCCCCGGCCGCGCGAGGGCAACCCGACGCGTAGCTACCCTGCGACGATGCACCTACGCCGCCTGTGGCCTTGGATCCCAGTTATTGCCTGGGCCGCCGTCATCTTCGCGTTCTCCTCGGTGTCAGGCCTGGGCACAGGTCTGGGTACGTGGGATCTATTCCTGCGAAAAGTCGCGCATGCTGGCGAGTTTGCCCTACTCGCGCTCCTGCTCTGGCGCGCCTTGCGAATCGAGTGGGCTGTCCTCATAGTCGCCACCGCCTACGCGGCGAGCGATGAGTTTCATCAGATGTTCGTCGAGGGCCGGGTCGGAGCGGTGACCGACTGGGCCATCGACACTGCCGGCGTCGTGTTGGCGCTCGTCGGTCTGCGTGTCTGGCGGACGCATCGCGGCACTCGAAGCAGCTCGGAGGCCGGCCAGACGCCGGCAAGCCCAGCACTCGATGACCTGCCGGGCGAGGCACCGTGATGGCTCGTGTCATCACTGCCGAGCTCGACGGCGTGTTCGGCGACACACGGCCAGCCTGGAGCGCGTTTCTCGCGCATGCCGCTCAGCGTTTCGACGCGATTGCCCCCCTCGACGTCGCCGCGCTATCTGAGGATCGAGTCGAGGCCGCTCGACAGCTCGACGCCTGGGCCGCGAGCGGGGTCGGCGACTGGCGCTCCCATCTAACCCGCTTTGCCGAGGACCATCTTCCGGTGTATGTGCGCCCAGACGCCCGAGTCATGGCTGCAGCTCGCAGTCTCGCCGCGGCGGGAGTCGAGCTGCGCGTGCAGTCCGACGCGCCGCAGGAGCTCGTTGACGTCGTTGCCGCCCACCTGGGCCTCGGGCGACTCGCTCGTTCGTGTGAAGGCGGGATACAGACCCCAAGCGGCGAGCTCCCGCCGGACTACGTACGAACGCCAGCCGAGCTCGACGCGCTCGTCGGCGACAGCTGACCTTCGCGCCCAGCCGCTACTCCGAGAACTCGACGCTGTCGCCGACGCCGAGTCCCCATTGCGCAAACGCGCCCTGGTTGACCTCCAGCGCACGTCGATAGGCCAGCGGCGGTTCATAGACCTCGCAGCTCGTAGAAACACACGGATCCATGTCGACGATGTGAAGAATTTCACCGGCATCCGAAATGAACGCTAGCGAGAGTGGAATCGTCGTGTCAGCCATCTGGAATCCGACCGTCACGTCCTGATCGTTGACGAAGAGCATCCCCTGGTCGGCCGGCAGCACGTCGCGACCGGAGAGCCCACGCCGACGCTCGGCGCTGGTATCGGCGACCTCGATCGTCACTTCGACATTCGCGCCCGCGCCAATGAGTTCGAGCGTGGGATCGCCTGAATCGCTCACGACGGTCTCCTCGCCGCCACAGGCAGCGAGCACCGTTGCGGCCGCTATCGCGGCTCCAAGAATCAGGATGACCCTGCGCATGCCGCGCGGATCAGAAATACGACTCACCCCGTCGCCTCGGGGGTTTACGCAGTGGCTGCGGTGTGCTCGCGCTCCCGCAGGCGTGAGCGGACTCCGCTCACCTCGACACGATTGTCGTGAAACGTCGGTGCGCCACCCATGTCGGCGTCGCGCTCTGGCGTCGTCGCGTTGGCGTTCACGCCGCCCTTCAGCAACTTCGGCCAGTGCGACTTGTAGAGAAACGCCACGCCCGGCGCCGTCGCATCGTCGACAGTGACGATCGCCTCGAACTCGCCGCGATCGTTGTGAACAACGATCGCGTCTCCCTCATCGAGACCGCGCTCGAGCGCGTCGTCTGGATGCAGATGGACCGCCAGCGGGCCAGCCTTGCGCCGATGCCAGTCGAGGCTCGCAAACGTCGAGTTGACGAAGAACCGGTTCGCGGGACACAGCAGTACAAGCGGAAATCGTTCGCGCAACGATTCATCGCTCCCTTCGAACGGTGGTTGATATCCGGGAAGCGGGTCAAGACCTTGGCGCTCAAGCTCGTTCGAGTAGAGCTGCACCTTCCCGCTCGCCGTGGGGAAACCCCCGGCCGCGAACGGTGCCGTTCCGGTGGGATAGGAAACAGTTCGCTGCCAGCCGCGTTCCCGCAACGTCTCGAGCGTGACCTCGGCCTCTCGACAGCCATCAGTATCGAGAAGTTGGCGAGCAAGATCCAGATCTGTGTCATGGAGTCGTGGATGCTCGTGGCCGAGCCCGGCGGCGATCCGACGGAAGATCTCGGTGTTGGTGAGGCACTCTCCGGGAGCGTCAACCGCGATCTCGTTGAAGCCGAGATAGAGATGCCCGTAAGCGGAATGGAGATCGATATGCTCGGGCTGCATGGTCGCCGGCAGCACGACATCGGCATACATCGCCGTGTCAGTCAGGCGATGTTCAAGTACGACCGTGAACAAATCGTCGCGCTCCAGACCTTCGCGCACCCGCAGCTGATTCGGATTCGACGCGGCCGGGTTGGCGTCGAAGACGACCATGGCCCGCACGGGCGGGTCGTCATAGGTCGTCAGCGCCTCTCCGAGGCGCGACATGTTGATGGTTCGCGCGGGAGGTGTCTCAAGATCTCGTGGAAATACCGCTTCGTGCGTTGCGAGCGGAAAGTGGCCACCGGTCGAGCCGATCGCGCCGCCGCCGACATGCCGCCAGTCACCCGTCACTGCAGGGATGGCGAGCACCGCCCGAAACGCGG
>JAUVPB010000095.1 GCA_030598925.1 Actinomycetes bacterium | reverse complement strand
CTGCTCGGCTCGAGCCGCTGGATTGCGTACCTCGCGTTCGTCGTTCTCGGCATCGCGACTGGCCTGTTCATCGTCGCCAACGGTGTCGTGTGGGCGCGCACCTACGGCACGCATCGACTCGGCCGAATCCAGGGCCTGGGCTTCGCCGCGATGATCTCCGGCTCAGCCCTTGGACCGCTCCCACTCGCCGCTTCGCTCGCTCTCTTCGGCAGCTACGTGCCAGGCATCGCGCTGTTCGCTGGACTGTGCGGTCTAACGTTCCTCGCCTCAGCGAGCTCGCGTGAGCCGAAGTCGCCTGTCGCCGCCTAGGCGGCAGAGCTCACGACAGCGCGATCAGGCGCTCGGGTGCCCGGGTCAGACGCTCCCCGCCGTCGGCCGTCACGACGTATGAGTTCTCGAGACCAACGGCTCCCTGACCTGGGAATACGAACTTCGGCTCGAGCGCGAAGACCATGCCCTCCTCGAGCGGGTGGTCCCAGCCACGCGCAAAGAACGGTGGCTCGTCGAGCTCGAGACCGAACCCATGTGCGACGAAAGACACGCGAGTCCCGCTCGCCATCGAGGATGCGAGTGTTCCTGCGAGCTCGAGCGACAGCTCGTAGAGATCCGATCCGAGAACGCCCGGACGCGCGCCCGCGCTGACTTCAGCGACGATCTCGCAGGATCGTTCGTAGGCTTCGAGCAGCTCGTCGGGGAGCTGCCCGACCGAGAAGCAGCGTGTCTGATCCGCAATGTATCCCTCGCTCGACCCGATCAGATCAACGACGATTGGCATGCCGGGACCGATCGGCAGCGATGACGGCCCCTTGCCGATAAACGGATTCACGCCGGCGCCTACGAGGGGCGTGTCCGTGCCGCCGGGCAGCGCGCTCGCCGGGCCTGCGCTGATCGTTCCGTAGTGGAGATCGCCATTGAACGCCCGCATGCGAAGCTGGCCCTGATGTCCAGACGAGCGGAGCCAGAACTCGATTTCCGCGGCGAGCGCGAGCTCTGTCATGCCCTTGCGAAACACCGATTGCACGCAGTCGGCGACGCCACGCAGCATCTCTGCCGCCTCCCGCACTCGGTCGAGCTCCCACGCGCTCTTGACCGCCCGCTGGTTCCGTAGGAGGTCGGAGCAATCAACGAGCTCGTGTGTCGGGAGCCGCCGGGCGTAGTCGAGGTAGCGGGCCGCAGGTAGCACGTCTAGCTCGAAGCCGAGCCGCCCCCCGGGGAGACCGGCCGTCGCCAGCGCGGGGCGCAAATCGCGCAGCGAGGCGAGCTGCTCCACCCTGCCGAGCGGGCTTTCCGCCTGTGCGCGCTCGAGCGTGCGACGCACGAGCATGACGACCTCACCATCGGCCGGAACGATGAGATGCGCACTCTGCGTTGTCCCCGTCAGGTAGTAGAGATCAGCCGTCTGGACGATCACCGCGCCATCGATCCCTGCGAGGCTCAACTCCCGTTGAAAGAGCGCGAGCCGGTGCTCGATCTCAGCGGCGGGAACGCTCGGGCGGAAATCCGTTTCGGACATCGGCTAGATAATGACTGCTAGTGATCCTCGAGAACGGTTTGATCCGCACGCTAGACCCGTCCGTACCAATGACGCGCGCACTCGCGATCGCCGGAGATCGCGTTGTGGGCGGCGTCGGAGTGCACGAGTGGGCGCTGCCGACTCCCGAGCGAGTCGATCTCGGCGGCCGTTGTGTCGTGCCTGGGTTCGTCGACTCGCACGTGCACTTCCTCTCCTGGGCGCTTGCGCAAGGAGCGCTGCAGCTCGACGGCTGCCGTGACCTCCACGAGGTCGCCGCGCGCGTCGCCGAGGCGGCCTCCGGACTCGCTCGCGATGCGTGGCTGCTCGGGCGCGGCTGGCGTGAGGGTGACTGGCAGCGAGGCGAGGCGCCGCACCGGCGATTGCTCGACGCCGCTGTTGGTGACCGCCCCGTAGCGCTCGTGTCGAAAGACGGCCACTCGCTCTGGCTCAACACACGCGCAATCGAAACCGCCAGTGACAGCCTGGACACGCTGGGCACGGTCGTCGAGCGATCAGCAGATGGCCAGCCCACCGGGATCCTGCGAGAGCGAGCCGCCTGGCGATTTCAAGCCAACGCGATCAGCCAACCTGATGCGCACGTCCGCGAAGCGATGCGCATGGCTATTCGCACCGCCAACGCGCGAGGGGTCACGGCGATCCACGACCAGGATGGGTCGCGTGGGATCCTGCCGCATTGGCAGGAGCTCAAACGAGCCGGGCTGTTGAGCCTGCGAGTCTGGCAGTCTCTCCCGGTCTCGGAGCTCGACGCGATGTCTGAGCTGGGGCTCCGCTCCGGCTTCGGTGACGACCTTCTACGCCTCGGCCACCTCAAGGTGTTCATGGACGGCGCCCTTGGCTCGAGCACAGCCAACCTGATCGGCGGCGGCGGAGTGGAGCTGACGAGCCGTGCCGAGCTCGAAGAACTCACACGGTCGGCGGCCAGGGCAGGCTGGCCGCTCGCGATCCACGCGATCGGCGACCAGGCCAACCGTGACGCTCTCGACGCGCTTGCCGCGACAGAAGACGTATGGGGCCACCGTGGGCTGCGGCATCGCATCGAGCACGCACAGCTCGTGAACCGGGAGGACGTCGAACGGTTCCGGCAGCTAAACGTCGCCTGTTCCGTGCAGTTCTCTCACGCGCCGTCAGATCGCGACATCGCAGAGCGCGACTGGGACGATCGCCTCGACGGCGCATACGCGTACGGGTCATTGGCGGCGACTGGAGCCGTCGTTGCCAACGGGTCGGACGCCCCTGCCGAGGAGCTTGATCCGATCGCGGGTATGCGGGCCGGCGTCGTCCGCACGCTCGACGAGCGGCCGCCGTGGCGCATCCACGAAGCGGTTACGCCCTTCCAGGCCCTCGAGGCCACGACGAGTGCGCCGGCCTGGCTGGAACGCACAGAGCGAATCCGGGGCCGACTCATTCCCGGCGCGATCGCCGATCTGGTGGTGCTCAACCGCGACCCCCTCGCAGAGGGCGCGATCAAAGAAGGGTCGATCGACGTCGTGGCGACGATGCTGGGAGGTCGTTGGGTGTACGGGCCGCCGCCCTGGGACTGAGCCGACGTGGCTGCTCGAGAGACAGGCGCGCCACCAGTCGGCACCATGCAGGGGAGCCAGCATTCGAGAGGAGCAGGCGCTCCCGTTAAGATGTGGCTATGCGCACGATGAGAGCAGTGCACGACGGCCACTGCGCGGTGGCCTGCACGGCAGCGATCATCGGAACGAAGTGGACAGCGTTGCTCGTACATGACCTGTCCGAAGGCTCCCGACGGTTCTCGGAGCTTGAGCGTGCGTGCCCAGGGATCAGCCCACGGACGCTGTCGGAGCGCCTCGACACGCTCGAGGAGTTGGACATCCTCGAGCGAAAGAGCTATCCCGAATCACCACCTCGCGTCGAATACACCCTCACCAACGTCGGCGAAGCACTGCTACCGATCATCGATGCGATGAGCGCCTTCGGCCATGATTGGCTCGGCTGCGATCACTCGCACCCACAGAGCGGCGCGACGGCCGCCGCGCCGGCGCAAGCCGCGCGCAGCGGCGCCAGCGCGTAGCGACAGCCTCCGAGAGCCGGTATCGCAACGCGCCCGCGCGACTCGTGAGTCGCGACCTCAGGCTGCGTCGCGCGGAAGCTCGCCGAAGCGACGGAACAACTCGCGTGCCGCGGCCACACCGAGCGGAAGGTAGCGAGCGAGGAAACGCTCGTTGGGCGAGTGCATGTTGTGACCTGGAGAGCCAAACCCGCTAAGCACCGTCGGGATTCCCCTCGCCTCGAGTGCCGGCATGATCGGGATCGTCCCACCGGACCGGGTGAGCAGCGGCTCTCGACCGATGGCATGGGCGAAGGCCTGCCTCGCGATCCGGATCGCCGGCGAATCCGGATCTACGCGACTCGCCGGACTCGCGTTGACGCAGGTGATCGAGATGTCGGCGCCGTCCGGGATGGCGCCGCGCACGAGACGCTCAAACGCCGCTACGATCTCCTCCGTGTCCTGCCCCGGCGCGAGCCGGATCGAAACGTTCGCGCGAGCCTGAACCGGCAGCACAGTCTTCACAAGGTCTGCTTCGCCCGTGCTGATCCCGTTGACGTCGACGGCGGGGTGCGCGACGATCGCCTCATAGAAGCCGTTCGCGGCGACGTCAGGCCTCGGACGGCCTCCGTCGTCGACGAGCAGCGTCGAACCGGTGTCGAGGGCTTCCCAACTCTGTAGCTCGCTCTCGCTCGGCGGGATTACGCCGGCACGTAGCTCGTCGGGCACGCTCGCAACGGCCTGTAGCGCGTCCATGAGCACGTGCGCGGCATTCAGGGCGGCACCGCCGAACAGGCCGGAGTGAAGGTCGCGCTCGCCCGTGGTCACCGTGAGCTGGAAGTATGCGAGACCACGGGTACCGACCTCGAAGGACGGCCGGTCGAGCCGCGGCATCATGCTGTCGAAGATCACGCATGCGTCTGCTCTGACGTCGTCGCTCTCGAGGAAGTCCACGACAGAATGACCGCCGATCTCCTCCTCGCCATCGCACAACACGCGGAGATTGACCGGAAGCTCGTCGTTCGCAGCAAGCTCGGTCACCGCTCGCAGCAACAGGTAGAGGTTGCCCTTGTCGTCTACCGCGCCGCGGCCGTAAATGTACTCATCACGGATCTCGGGTTCGAACGGATCCGATTCCCAGAGTGAGAGGTCGCCCGGCGGCTGAACGTCAACGTGGCCGTAGACGAGAACGGTCGGTGCTTCGTCAGGACGCACACTCGCTTCGAGGACTGCATCGACCAGCGGAAACCCAGCGTCGGTCTCTCGCAGACCACCTGTGGCCCCGGCCGCGGCCAGGTAGTCGAATGCCCATTGCGCCGCAGCGCTCACGTCGGCGCGATGCTCGGCGACCGCGCTGATGCTCGGGATACGGAGTAAGCTGTACAGCTCGTCGAGCCAGGCGGACTCCGGTTGCATGGGGACTGAGTCTATGCGCGCTGGACCGACACGATTTCATTCGGGCCAGCGCTGTGAGGCAGGACGAAACCTCAGATTCAAGCGGGGATCCGGCTAGGCGATACCTTGAAGAGACAGGCGCGATTGCGCCTTCGCGATCGCCTGCAACTTCCGCAGGCTCTGCGATTCGATCTGCCGAATGCGCTCGCGCGTTACGTTGAACTCGCGCCCAACTTCGTCCAAGGTTCGCGGGTGCTCGCCGTAGAGTCCGTAGCGCATCTCGAGCACACGGCGCTCCCTGTACGCCAGGTGGTCGAGGAAGTCGCACAGAGTGTCACGACGCACAGCCTCGTCCGCAAGCTCGTCGGGCATTGGTGCTTCTGGGTCGGCAATGAACTCTCCAAGCGCTGAGCCTTCCTCGTCGCCGACGGGCTTCTCGAGCGACACGGGTGACTGGGCGCTGCGCTTGATGCGTTCGACCTCGGCAACATCCATCTCTAGCTCGCGCGCGATCTCCTCGACTGCTGGTGCTACGCCGCGTTCTGCGACGGCACGCCGCTCGAAGCGCACGATCTTGTTGAGCTTCTCGACAACGTGGACAGGCATGCGAACCGTGCGTCCCTTGTCGGCGAGCGCCCGTGCAACCGACTGCCGGATCCACCAGGTTGCATAGGTCGAGAACTTGTAGCCACGGCGGTAATCGAACTTCTCTACCGCGCGAACGAGACCGAGCGTGCCCTCCTGAATGAGATCGAGGAACGGCAAACCCTGATTTCGGTAGCCCTTGGCGATCGACACGACGAGCCGAAGATTGGCCTCGATCATCTGGCTCTTCGCCGCCAGATCGCCGCGTTCGATGCGTTTCGAGAGCTCGACCTCCTGTGCGGCGGTCAGAAGAGCGACCCGACCGATCGCCGTAAGGAAAAGCTGCAGAGAGTCGCCCTGACCCTCGTGTATGTCTCCGGCCTTTGACGCGGCCGTCCCAGCAGCTACGGCCTCTGGCACTCGCCGGTCAGCCTGGCCGCCCGACGAAGAACCCCAGTCGCGATCGCCACCCTGCGGCTCGAACTCTGCGCCGGACAAGCCGACGCCGACCTCCCCCTCCACCAACGCGGTTGCCTGCTCCTCGAACACTCGCGTCCCCCCTCTCCAGCGCGAATCGTTCTATCCTGGCCGGGCACCTATGTGCCCGAGTTGAGCGCAACATTCTACCAGGTCAATTTTTTACCAGGTCAACTTGTTGCCGCATCGTGCTCAGCCCGGCGCACAAGCCACCGGACGCCCCCTCCTGAGCTCATGATGGACCGTCGCCGTCCGTCTCGCCACTCGGCGTAGCGGCTAGCTCGTCGAGCCGATCGAGCAACCGGACGGCCTGGCCCTCATAAAAGCCATCCCCATCAATCGCCGCCGCTTTTGCGAGCTGGTTTCTCGCTTCCTCGACATCGTTGATCCAGATGAGTGCGAGCGCCAGGTGATAGCGAACGACTGCCTCCTCAGGAAAGGTCGTAGTGAGCCCGCCAAGAGCCGCAAACGTCGGGGTCGGATCGCTTTTCTCGAACCGTCCGATCGCCGCGGCCGTGCGAGCCTCGGCGTTGTTCGGCTCGACCCGGGCGGCCTGCTCGAACTGCTCTCCGGCCGATACTGCCCGGCCCGCGCGCTGAAGCCCGACGCCATAGGCGATCAACGAGCGTGCCGTCCCCTCCTCCCGTGCCTGCAATTCGAGTGCAGCAAGCTGCTCCGTCAGCGGTCTGTTCTGCAACGCGGGGTCGAGTTCCACGCTCGGCACGAAGATGGGGCGTCCTCGAGGCATGTCGGGAAAGAGCAGGTTCTCCGAGCGCAGCGCGGACGGCGAGTCCGGATCGACGTTCAGCGCCTCCTGCCATGCGTTGATCGCGGCCTGCTCGCGCTGTTCCCAGAACAGCGCGAAGCCGAGGTGGAAGTGCACGAGACCGCTCGTCTCGTTGCCGGCTGCCAGCGTCCGCAGGCGAGCTGTCGTACCGGCCGGCCAACGAGAGATGGCGCTGCCGACGGCAGCCTCGAGAGATTCGGGCTCCCGCTCGAGGACGCCCTCGAAAGCCTGAAGAGCGTCGCTCTCGCGGCCTTCCCGATACAGCCTCTCGCCCGCGATGAGCTCAGCCGCAGGCTCCGAACCCGTGAGCTCGACATCGAGGGCGAGCGGCGGTCGCCCCTCTCTCGAGGCGGTCTCATCCGGCGCTCGCGCCCAGAACGCGACCACAGCCGCCGCCGCTGCAACGACAGCGCCGATAAGCCCGACCAGGGCGATCCTTTTCGCGCGCGACCCTATTCAAATGAGGGTAAGTCAGGGCGCGGACCGCGCGTCGGGCAAGCGGGAATATGAGACGCACATGTTTCGTTTTGCCTCTAGACGGTCACGCTATACTCCTTGAAGCAATGACTTCCTATCGAGAGCTCCTGAGCCAGACCAAGGCTGAGATCGACGAGATCGACGCTGTCACGGCCCGTGCCCGGATCGAGTCAGGCGACCCGGTCGTCGTCGTAGACGTGCGAGAGAGAGATGAGTGGGAAGAGGGAATCGTCCCCGGCGCCCAGCACATCCCCCGCGGGTTTCTCGAATCGCAGATCGACCAGGTGGCGCCGGACCGCGACAGCGAGATCATCGCGTACTGCGCAGGTGGCGCCCGCTCGGCGTTTGCCGCCAAGACGCTCCAGGACATTGGCTACACGAATGCCGTGTCGCTCATCGGCGGCTTCGGAGAATGGAAACGCAGCGGCTACGACTGGGCGACGCCAACGGCCTTGACGCCAGCGCAGCGCTCGCGCTACAGCCGCCACCTGTTGATCCCGGAGGTCGGCGAGGCCGGACAACTCAAACTCCTGGATTCGCGCGTACTGCTCGTGGGAGCCGGCGGGCTCGGCTCACCATCGTCCTTGTATCTCGCGGCCGCTGGTGTCGGCACCCTGGGAATCGTCGACGGCGACACGGTCGATGCGTCGAATCTCCAGCGCCAGATCGTTCATTCCACGGTCGGCCTCGGTGAAGCGAAGGTGGACTCGGCAAAGCGAGCGTTGGAAGCGCTCAACCCGGATGTCGACGTCGTCACGTATAACGAGCGGCTGACCTCCGACAACGTTGATCGGATCTTCGGCGATGGATGGGACGTGATCGTCGACGGGGCCGACAACTTTCCGACCCGCTATCTCGTGAACGATGCATCGATCTGGCACAGGATCCCGGTCGTCCACGGCTCTATCTTCCGGTTCGAGGGGCAGCTCACGGTGTTCAAGCCCCACGAGGGGCCGTGTTACCGCTGTCTCTTCCCACAGCCACCGCCGCCGGAACTCGCGCCCAGCTGCGCGGAGGCGGGCGTGCTCGGCGTCCTGCCGGGAATCGTCGGTTCGTTGCAGGCCAACGAGACGCTCAAGACGTTGCTCGACGCGGGCGACTCTCTCGTCGGCCGCCTTCTTCTCTTCGACGCGTTGTCGACGAGCCTGATGGAAGTCAGCATTCAGCGGCGCCCGGACTGCCCGGTGTGCGGCGACAACCCAACGATTACGGAGTACATCGACTACGTCGAGTTCTGTCAGGGTGCACCGCGGCCAGAGACCGTAGGCGTCGGATAGCTGGGTCGAGCGGAGTCAAGCGAATGGCCAAAGTCCGGATACCGCCGACCCTCCGGTCAGAAGTCGCGGGGGCGCGACAGGTCGATGCGGCCGGCGGCACCGTCGGAGAGATCCTCGCCGACCTGACGGCGAGCCATCCAGGTCTCGGCGACCAACTCCTCGAGGACGGCGAGATCGCGCCGTTCGTCAATGTGTACGTGGACAACGAGGACGTGCGAACGCTCGACGGGCTCGACACGCCGGTGGCCACGGATGCCACCGTGATCCTCCTGCCTGCCATGGCAGGCGGCAACGTGAAGGTGACGGCGCCGCCGGTCGCATCCTCAGTCCTTGACTTGATCGGCGACACGCCTCTCGTCGAGCTGCGCAACCTGTCGCCGAACGACTCGGTGCGAATCTTCGCGAAGCTCGAAGGGCAGAACCCGAGTGGTTCGATCAAGGATCGCGTCGCGAAAAGCATGATCGAGGCAGCTGAAGACGCAGGCGAGCTCGACCCGGGCCGCGAGCTCCTCGAGCCGACAAGCGGCAACACCGGCATCGCTCTCGCAATGATCGCAAGGCTCAAGGGATACAGCCTCACCTGCGTTCTTCCCGAGAACGCCACGGAAGAGCGCATCAAGCTGCTCGAGCTCTACGGAGCGAAGATCATCTTCTCGCCGGCAGCGGAGGGCTCGAACGGCGCCGTCCGTAAGGCGCTCGAGCTGGCGGAGGACGATCCGCGCTACTTCATGCCGTTTCAGTATGCGAACGTCGCGAACCCCCGAGCGCACTACGAGGGAACAGCGACCGAGATCGCGGACGCACTCCCACGCGTCGACGCACTCGTCGCGGGTCTCGGCACGGGCGGCACGTTGATGGGCTGCGCCGACCGATTGCGAGAGAGCTTTCCTGACATCCAGATCTGTGCCGCCGAGCCGATGCAGGGCGAGGACGTCATGGGTCTGCGCTCGCTCGACGACGGCTACATTCCGCCGATTCTCGACGTCGCGAAGCTCGACAGGAAGATTCTCGTGTCAAACACGGACGCCGTGCGCAGCCTGCGCGATCTGCTCGAACGCGAAGGAATCTTTGGCGGCGTCTCTTCAGGCGCAGTCGTCGACGTGGCGCGAAAGCTGGCCGCCGGGCTCGACGAGGGCACGATCGTCACCGTGCTCGCGGACGCTGGCTGGAAGTATCTCTCGGCAGACTTCTGGACGCGCCCGCTTGACGAGGTCGCAAGCGCGATGGAAGACCGCGTCTGGTGGTAGCCATGCGG
>JAUVPB010000001.1 GCA_030598925.1 Actinomycetes bacterium | reverse complement strand
CGATCTCGTCCTGCATGGCCACGAGCCCGCGTAGCCTGATCGGTTCCTTCGGTCACCACCAGCCTCGGCTGAACGCGAGTACGAGCGGCCGGTCCGCCGCAATCGCCGACAAGCGCCGCGGCGTGGCTGTCTGATCGGGCAACTCAAGGTCGGGGAAGCAAGAGCCGACGGCGAGTTCGGGCCTCATCACACGGCCGGCGGAAGGAGCGGTGAGTCGACCGACGTCTCGATTCCTCGCCGAGCGGCAATCGACGCCAACATGAGAGCCGTGTCGGCGATCGCGACGTCCTCGAGGTACTCATCTCGAGTCTCGAACGACTCGACCACCGACGCGACAGCAGCCACGTAGCGGTCCTCATCCCGGGCCGCGATCCCGCTGATCGCTTCGGCCACGTCGGCGGGGAAGCGGTCTCCGCCCTCCTCGAGCAAGCTCTCCGCAAGGCTGCCCGCGGCCGCGTCATCGTCGAGGACCAGCTGGGCCACGGCCGCCGCGTAACGACCGATCGGCGATGGGGCACTCGCGGCATCGTTCGCGAGCGTCCAACGAGCGTCGTCGCACGCACCCGCCCAGTCGCCCACGATCACGCGGAGCTTGACGGCGCCGATCATCCGGCCCCAGCTGTCGGGTGGCGCTCCTGCGTAGCTCTCTCGGTAGCGCGACGCAGCCTCACGGAGCCAGTCCTCCGCTTCGTTGCGCTGGCCTGCCATTAGATGTGCGAAGCCCGCGCCGAGCGCCGCGTTGGCAACGCGGGTCAGCTGGCGCTGACGCTCGTTGCTGTCGTCTGGCAAACGCGCCAGCCCGTCGCGATACCGTGCCGTCTCCCGCGTGAAATCGTCGCTCCAGGCCACTGCCGAGCGAGCTTAGCCGACCGGCGAGCGCCCTAACCAGCCGGCCCATCGGTGTCGGAACCGAGGAACCAGCGATCCTGCTGCTACAGACATGTCGCGCACTCGACGCCAGCGGGTCAAGCCGGCCGCTCATTGACGCAGACGACGCAGAGCTGCGCTGATATGCTGCGGTCAGAGCGCACGCAGCCCTGTCGATGTGTGCTCCGCTCTTTTGAAGTTCGCGGCGCTTGCGCGCTGCACGCATGCAAAACGAAACACCGCACCTAGCTGCCACGCTGGCCGAGGCTGAAGGCTTGTCGGCGCTCGCCGAACAGGTCGGACTCTGGGCAGGCGAACCGCTCCTTCACGAAGGGGAGGAGCCTACGACTGCCCTGATGGAGGGGAGCGCTCGTCGTCGCGCCCTCGACGCCGGCCTCGCCGAGATTGAGACGGGTCGTAGCGCGCCATCGAGGGAATGGACAGTCTCGTTCGCGCTGATGCTCGGCCTCGAGCGCGTGCTGAGCGAGCAGTCGCCACAGACGGCTGGCGGAACGGAACTGCGACGCCACCAGACCGACGCCCTCGCAGGCATGCTGACTGAACTCATTGCTCTGAACGAAACGAGCGGCAACGGGGCCGACGAGACAGCCGAGGAACTCGAGGAGCCACCGCCGAGCGAGGACGTCGTCGCCGACGACGACGACGAGCAAGCCGACGAAGCGGACGACGCCGAACTCGAGGAAGAGATCGATGATCCCGGAGCCGCGCGACGTTTTCGCTTCCGGCACCCGACTGCTTCTGGCAAGACGATCGCGGCGGCCGGATTCGTCGACGCCGCTCGCTCGATGGGTGTGCTGATCCTCACCCACCGGCGATTGCTCGTCAATCAGTTCCATCGTGACCTCACGACGGAGGGCTACGGCAAGCGGTTCACGGACGCCATCCTCGAGGGCGCGACCGCACACCACGCGAACCCGATCACCGTTCAGACCTACGCGTGGTTCACGCGACATGTCGCCTCGCTCAGCCGCGACGCGTACCAGCTTGTGATCTGCGACGAAGCACACACGGCGCTCGGTGAGAAGACGAGTGCCGCGATCCGAAGCCTGCCGGAACCCATCTACATCGGAATGACGGCGACGGAGGAGTTGATCGCGAAGCAGGTCTCCGACGTCTTCCCGGCCTCGGTCGACGATCTACCGCTCGGCGACGCCGCGCGGCGCGGACTGATCGCACCCCTTCGCTCGCTCCGCGTCCCGCCCGCCGCCGCCATCTCGTCGGTACCGATCGTCGGCGGCGACTACGACCAGGAAGAGTTGGCGCGAGTGCTCGACCACGAGCTGATCAACCATGCCGCGGCGAGCCTGTATCGCGATCGGTTCGGCGACACGCCCGGCATCGTCTACGCGGCGGGTGTGGAGCACGCGTACAACCTCGGACGCGAGTTTCGAGCCGCCGGCCTCAAGGCCGAGGCGGTGAGCGGTCGAACGCCTCCAGTCAAGCTCGCCGAAACTCTTGCCGCGTACGAGCGGGGCGAGATCAACGTTCTGATCAACGCTCAGCTGCTCGCAGAGGGCTGGAACTCACCGCGCGCGACCGTCTGTATGCATCTAGCCCCGACGGCAAGCCGGCGCGTCTACCAGCAGCGCATCGGGCGCGTAATGCGTATCCACCCGCGCAAGGAGGCCGGTGTCGTGGTCGATTTCGTCGACGCCGCCTCAACGCACAGCGAGCGGACCGTCACGATTCACAGTCTCCTGGACTCGGACTTCTACAGGCCTGGCGCGCGCGTCACGCCTGCACCGCGTCGCCGTGTCCAGCGACGGGCTCGACGAAAGCTCTCGCCGGCGTCGTGGCTCGTACCGGTAACCCCCGATCCGCAGCGCCGCGTCGCAGTGATCGGACGCGAGTGGCAGCGCATCAACCCGAGCAAGCTCTCGAGCGACGAGCAGGAGCTGTGGGCCCGCCTCGCCGGGCGCCAAGTGCGCATCGAGGAACGGCAGACGTTCGCCGAGAAGCTCGCGATCACGAGCCGCGAGTGCCGCGAGCTCTTCCTCATGGCATGTGCTGCCGAGAACCCCAACCGCAAGCTCCGACTTGCGGCGCTCGGCGATCGAGTCTCGACCACCATCGATCGGGCAGATTTCGACGACCTCGTCACCATCGTTTCTTCGTCGCCGATCTGGGAGAAGGACCGGGTCCAGGGCGTGCGCGTGCTCCTGAGAGGCCTCGGCGAGGGAGTCGTCGATGTACCCGTCGACATTCTTGAACGGTGGACCTGGCGCCTTGCCAAGGTGACACGGAAGTACCAGGACCGGCGCGCCAGCGCAGAGTTTCCTGACGCGAAGAAGCTGCTCGGCACGCTGGCGAACTCGCGCCGGCACCGCCACGAGGAGAATGCGGCACGACTCGTGAACGTTGCGCTACAGCAGCCGATTCACGTTGCGGCGGCGCTTCTCGCCTCAGCCGAGGGCTACACGCCCACCGCGCAGCAGCTCATCGATCGGGCCCGCGAACGCATTGGCACCGTGCAGGAAGTCGCGAACGCGCTAGCCGACAACTTGCCGCAACCCAAGGCGACGAAGCGGCGGCGGCGGCGCAAGAAGAAGGGCGCGAAGAGCGGGGCCGCGGCGGCCTCGGAGAATGGAGCTGTGACTGAGGACGGCACCGCGGCCACCGATGCGGCCGCTGCAGCAGCGGCCGCCGAGGAGACGGCGAACGGCGTGGCGCAGGGCTCGCCGTCCGACTCGGGCGACGGATCAGAACTCGGCGGGAACGGTGCGGGAGAAGGCGCGAGCGACGAGAGTGGCGAGGACCAAGCGACCGGCGCGAGTCCGGCCAACGGCACCGATCCACAGAAGCGCGCACCGGGACGCAGCCGCTCGTCTCGACGGCGCCGCCGGCGGCGCTCGGCGCGCGCGAGAGTCGCAGCGAGCAGCGAGGGCGGTTCCGACGAGACAGCGAAGGACTCTGCGCCGGCGGCCGAAGAGGCTGACGCGCAGCCGGAGCTCACGTCCGAGCCGCAAGGCGACGGCGAGCACGAGACAGAACCGAGCGCGCCACCACGCGCTACGTCCTAGCTACGAGCGTCGTCCTCTTCTTCTCGTCGGCGAGCTTCGTGCTCTCGAAGAAATCTGCTGAGCTCGGCGGCCAGGGCGTCGCCTGACGGAATGTCGGCCTCGTCAATAGCGTCTGATTGCTCCTCGAGCTGAACGACGTAGCGGGCCGTCTCCTCGTCTGCGGCCACGGCGGCAGTCACCTGCTCCTGGTAGGAGTCACGCGCCTCTTCGAGCTCGGTCAGGTCGACCTCGACCTTGAGAAAGCGCGCAAGCTTCTCGCAGAGCGCGAGCGCGGCCTTCGGGCTGGGCGCTAGCGACGCGTAGTGGGGAACGGCGGCCCAGATGCTTGCCGACGGCAGCCCCACTTCGCGGCACGCGTCATGGAGCACGCCGACGATGCCCGTCGGGCCCTCGTACCGCGACGCCGCGAGCCCGAGCTCGTCCATGAGCTCCGAGTCGCTACCGGCTCCCGTTATCGGGACGTCCCGAGTATGTGGCACGTCTGCAAGCAGCGCGCCGAAGGTCAAGATTGTCTCGACTCCAAGTTCCTCTGCGAGACCAAGGATCAGCTTCGTGAACGTCCGCCATTTGAGGCTTGGCTCGATGCCCTGGAGCAACACGAGATGGCGGTCAGTTCCCGGTATCGCAGCATGAGAGAAGGCGTTTTCGGGCCAGTTGATCCGCCGTGTCAAGCCATCCTCGAGCTTGACGTGCGGGCGCACATCCTGGAAGTCGAAGAACTCCTCCGGATCGACGTCAGCGAACTGAGTCGCATCCCACTGCCGGGCGAGGAACTCAGCCGCAAGCGACGCCCCCTGTGCGCCATCGTTCCAGCCACGGAATGACGTCACCATGATCGGGCGGTTCAGGTCGGGGCGATGCTCGATGCGAAGCGGCTCAGGGATGTTTGAGAGTGTATGGGCCGCGCAACCAGTGCCGTTCAGGCCACCCGGTCACCCGCACGAGCTCGACCGCGACGGCGACCATTCCGGCCCAGATGAGCGAGCCCATTGCGACGTGGGCAAGCACCAGCTCCCAGGGCAGTCCATTGTTGCGTTGAAGCTCGCCTACGACCATCTGTGTCACGAGTACGACCAGCACGGCGGCGGCCAGTACAAGCACGGGCTGGAGCTCGCGACGGGCCGCGCACAGCAGGCCGAGCAGTCCGGCGAAAGCGAGCCCGAACGACCCGGTCATCCAGACGTGGACTCGCAGAGACGTCCAGAAATCGCCCAGCCGCTCGACACCGTCTCCGCCGGGGTGAGGCCCCGCCGAGGTCACGAAGGCGCCAGTGACGACCAACAGCGCCGCGAGCGGCAGTAGCGCGACCGCGACGATGGTTGCGCCGCGTGCCGTCTTTTCGTTCACCGGCGCAGGAGCGCCGCGTGCGTGGCGCCGAGCCTCGAGCGCCACGAAGACCGAGACGCCAAGCACGACGAGCGCGAGCAGAAAGTGGCTCATTACTGCGAGCGGGTGGAGATCGAGTATCACGGTGAGCCCTCCGAGCGGGATCTGGGCGACCATTCCCACGGCGGCGATGAGTGCGGCTCGAGACACGCGGACTGCACGAGGCCGGACGAACCGTGCCGCCGCAGCCACGACAAGTGTCAGCAGGATCCCGATCATCGCGACAATGCGGTTGACGAACTCGACGGTGGCGTGGAACTCCCGCTGGGGAAACGGCGTCTCGCTGCAGTTGGGCCAGTTGTCGCACCCGAGGCCGGAGTCGGTGAGTCGCACGACGGCTCCGGACACGACAACGAGAAACACCGCAAGAAGCGCGACGTCGGCCAGGCGCGAGAGTGTGATCGGCGACACCTGGCGGCTGCGTCTCCGCGCGCTCGCCCGGCTCGCCATCCCCATCAAACCGAGTCTACGAGGTCACTAGCGAACCACAACGCCCGAGCCGTCCTCGACCCTGCCAACGCAGGCGAGGAAGAGCCCCTCGGAAGCGAATGTCGCCTCCAGGACGGCTACGCGGTCGGGCGCCACCGCCACGAGGAGCCCGCCGGCCGTCTGGGGATCGTGGCCGATGATGTCGATTCGCTCGTCCAGCCCCTCCGTGTCGACGCGACCCGCCACGAGCTCGCGGTTCAGGGCGTCGCCTCCCGTACGGATGCCGGCGCTTGCGGCCTCGAGGGCGCCTGGCATCGGCGGCAGCGCCTCGGCGTCGAGAACAATCTTCACCTGGCTGCGCTCAGCCATCTCCATGGTGTGCCCGAACAGACCAAAACCGGTGACGTCGGTTGCCGCACTCGGTCCGCGGGGGCGCAGAATCTCTGCTGCTCGTGCATTGAGCTCGGTCATCTGCTCGACCGCCCCGTCCCGGAACCGCGAATCGATCGTGTTCCGGTTGGCCGCCGCAAGAACGATGCCTGTACCAAGCGGTTTCGTGAGCAGCAGGACGTCGCCCGCCGCGGCTGACGACTTGCGCCAGATCGCCTCGGGCGGCGCCGTACCGACGACTGCCAGGCCGTACTTCGCCTGCTCGTCGCGGATCGTATGACCGCCCGCCAGGATCCCGCCAGCCTCGCGCACCTTGGCGTCAGCGGCAGCAAACACGGTCGCGACGGTGTCGTCCGATATGTCCTCTGGAAACGCCGCCACTGAGAGCGCGAGCAGTGGCGACGCGCCCATCGCGAAGACATCATTGAGTGCGTTCGTTGCGGCGATCGCGCCGAACGCCTCGGGATCGTCGACCATCGGCGGAAAGAAGTCGATCGTGAAGACGATCGCACGCGAGTCGTCGAGTCGGTACACGGCGGCGTCGTCGGCCGGGGCAAGCCCGACGAGCAGGTCCTCAGCCTCGACCGGTACGAAGCCCTTGAGCAGCTCTTCGAGACGTTTCGCGGGAAACTTGGCCGCACAGCCTCCGCCAACCGTCAGTCCCAGCGACCCGGAGGTAGCTTTCATCGCGTCAAGGCTACCCCGTGGGCGAACAGCGAGCGCGGTTACGCCAGGTTGTGCTCTCTCTGTCGCCCGCAACCTGAGGGAGGGACGCCCAGGGGCTGCTAAAGGAGCGTGCGCTCGATCGCCTCTGTCAGCTCTCGAGCTGACATCGCGCCCTCGAACCGCCCCTGGATGATCCCGCTAGCGTCCACGAGGAACGTCCACGGCTCGCTCGGCAAGCCCCACTCCGCAACCCACTCGTTGACGCCGTTGTTCGGATCGTTGTCGGTGTAGATCTCGACCTGAATGAACCGGATGCCGTCGGCCTCATACAGCGCGCGAACCTGATCGACCGTCTCAACCACGGGCCCGCACACCCGCGTTTGGCAGAAGGCCGGCGTCGCGAAGATCACGACGAACGGCGCACCGTCGGCAATCGACTCGGCGATCGAGTGCCTCAGCAGTCCCTCCGCCGGTGGCTCGAGCGTGGTCAAGGTTTCTGCCGGTCCGTCGTCGAGAGTGGGCGTGTCAGAGGCAATCGCCTCGTCCCCCACGCTCGGCGCGATCCCTTCCGCACGCACCTCGAAGGTGCCGAAGGCCTGGATGTTGCCCTCGCTCGGTGTGGCGACGGCCCAGTAGAGACCGGGCTCGGAGAGCTCGAGCTGCGCGACATACAGGTCGGTGGCATCGATGTGATCGTGTGGCTCCAGCCCCCCATCACCATGGTCGTGTGGTCCGGCATCGACCGATTCGAGTGAGGCCGTGCCCGTCGCCGCCGGAGTGGCCAGAATCTGCTCAGCGTCGATCTCGGCCTCGCCCGCCTCGTCGACTTCCACCTTGCCCACAACGAACTCCGCAGTCGGCGCCTGCGTCAACTCGCCCGCATCGTCAACGACGAGAAAGCTGAGACGGATCTCGCCGGGCTCGAGGTCGCCCGTGCCCCACACGATCGCCACATCTTCACCCGGGACGGCATCGAGCAGGCCCTGCAGAGTTTCGGCGTTCCCGGAGCCTTGCTGGTCGGTCGCGGAGCCCTGTTCGTCGGTCGCGGAGCCCTGCTCGTCCGCCTGCGGCGAAACGGCCTCTTCGGCAGGCGCCGGCGGCTGCGTTTCGGGTGCCGCCTCGTCGCTCCCGCCACACGCGGCCACCGCGACGACCATAGCGATCGCAACGAACAGGAGGGTGCCGGTTGCTCGCGTCATACTCCCTCAAGCCCTACGAGCGGACGACGGGGCCGGATTGCTCTGAGCCGCTGCAGGTTTCAGACGAGGCGAATCAGAATCATCGCGGCGGCGGCGAACCACGCGCCCCCGAGGAGCACGAGAACCGGCGTGAGCGGCCGCAACGAGGGCCGAGGCTCCCCGGCGTCGTCGTAGTGTCGAACAGGTGTCTGCATCATCGCGAGTCATTCGCGACCCAGCCGCGGGCTCCTTTGCCAACCCGCCCCACCGGTCTAGAAGTGGAAGTCCTGGAGCGCCTGCGCGGCATCGCGGTAGAGCGACGATGCTCGCCCGACGTCGCCGCGGCGAGTGGCGAGATCACCCTGCGCCACCCAGACCGCGGCCCGATGGCTGACCGACTCGGTTAACCCCATCGCGGCGTCGGCGGCGTCGAGGACGGCGGTCGCCTCGTCCAGACGGCCCTGCTCGGTCAGAGCTCTGCCCAGCACGAGTCGCGCGTTGCCGACCTCGTCGAGTACGTCCGGGCGGTCGCCAAGCAACTCGAGCGCCTCCCGAGCCTGTTCCTCGGCGAGAAGTGGATCACCGCTCCTGAGATGCACCTGAGCCAGGGAGGACACTGCGTAGCCGGCGTCGCTGTCGTTGCCGACCTCGAGGGCGATCCGGAATGCGTCCTTGAGTTGCGCGACGGCAGAGCTCGTATCGCCGATCAGGAAGCTCAGCCCGCCAAGGTTGTTGAGCAGGCGCCCAACGTTGACTCGATCAGAGAGCGCCTCGTACCGCGACCGCGCGTCCTCGGCATACTCGCGTGCCAGCTCGAACTGGCCGTTTCGCTCGGCGACCAGCGAGGCCTGGAAGAGCACGTGCGCGACCGTCTCGTGGTCGTCGAGGCCGTGCGCAAGCTCGAGCGCTCGCTGAATGTCGTCATGGGCTGCCTGCCAGTCGCGTTGCCGCCGGTAGCAGCGCGAACGCCACTCGAAGATATGGGCACGCAGCTGATCGCAGGGCCGGCCGCCGCGATCGGCGAGCACGATCGCCTCGTCGAACAGAGCGAGCGCCGTGCTGATGGATGAGAGTCGGTAGCGACAACACGCGATCCGGTACAGGACCTCGGCACGGTGGACGTCGTCGAAGGCGTCTCGCTCGGCCAGCGCGCGAGCGCCGCTGAGCACGTCGAGCGCCTGCTCCACCGACCCTTCGTACATCAGCGACCAGGAGCGTGCGAGAAGTGAGCGCAGCTCGATCGCCTCGGGGACATCCACCGCGGAGGCGAGCGGTTCGGTCTCTCGTAGAGCTTCGGCGTAGTCAGCGCGCGCGATCGCCGCTTCGGCGCGAAGCAGCATCGCCTCGAGCTGCTCACGACGAGGGCGCGACACGCCGGTGGCGAGCAGCTCGACGTCGAGCTCGAGCTGTTGCGCAAGCCATTCGAGCGTCCGGTGTGGCGGTGTCGTTCGCCCTCGCTCTATCTGCGAGATGTACTCCTTCGAGAACCGCCCGCCGGCGAGCTCGGTCTGCGTCATGCGGTTCGCGAGCCGCGCCTCGCGAACGCGGCTGCCAAGCGTTTCAGGGGACCCGGCAGGCGTGCTCGACGTTCCCTGGGTCCTGAGCGTTGACGGAGCGTCCATCCTCGTGAAGTATAGTGATGTACTTGCACTTCACCTATCTACTTGACTCTGAGCTCAGACCTCGTTAGAGTCTTCGCGTACCGTCGCCGGACGCCACGGCGGGGGAGCAACGGGAGTGGCTCCACAGAGTCACTCCGCTGCTAGGCGACACGAACGCCCGGGGTTCAGGCCAGGCCGCAAGGCCGGAGCCCCGGGCAGTCGCCACAGCACAGCAAGCAGAGAATGGGAGGCTGCACGGCTCCGGCGACGGTACCACCGCTTCCGGCGGTGGTACCGTCCCTGCCGGCCTGCGCCCGCAGGGCCTGACGAGAGCCGCGGCACCGGGGCTCGCTCGACACCTCGGCTAGGCTAGGGCGGCCGTGGCGGAGCCGATCTGGTCACCGACTGAGGCCGTCGTCGCGGCGTCGAACGTCGGTCGACTTATGGTCCGCGCCGGCATCTCGACCTACGCGGAGCTCGTTCAACGTTCGGCTGACGACCCAGAGTGGTTCTGGCCGCTCGCGGTCGACGACATGGGTCTCGAGTTCTCCCGGCCTTGGGACAGCCTGATCGATACCTCACGCGGACCCGAGTTCGCGACCTGGTTCAACGGCGGCAAGGTCAACATCGCGTGGAACTGCGTGCATCGGTTCGCCGCGGGCGAGCTGTCAGACAGCCCGGCCGCGGTGTTCGCGGGCGAGGACGGCGCCAGGCGATCGGTCACGTTCTCCGAGCTCTCCGAGCAGGTGACTCGCCTGGCGGAGGCGCTGGTCGCGCTCGGGGTAGGCGTCGGCGACCGGGTCGCCATCTACCTACCCATGTCGCCGGAGGCGGCCATCGCCTCGCACGCCTGCGCGCATGTGGGCGCCATCCAGGTACCGATCTTCTCGGGCTTTGCCGCACAGGCGGTTGCCCAGCGTCTGCGAGACGCCGAGGCGAAGATCGTCATCACCGCCGACGGCTCGCTTCGACGCGGTCGCGAGCTACCAATGAAGGCGACGGTGGACGAGGCGCTCGTAGGGGCACCGACCGTCGAGCACGTCATCGTGTGGCAGCGGCTTGGCAACGACTCCGCGCCGATGACACCGGGTCGCGACAGCTTCTGGGAGGAGCTCGTCGCCGACGCGCCGGGCACGCTCGCGCCGCTCGAGCTCGACTCGGAGGCGCCGTACCTCCTGATCTATACGTCGGGCACGACTGGCCGGCCCAAGGGGACGGTCCACGTGCAGGGAAGCTTTCTCGTGGCGATCGCGCGCGAAGCCATGTACCAGGCCGACGCAAAGGCCGGCGACGTCTTCCACTTCGCCACTGACATGGGCTGGATCATGGGCCCCTGGTTGCTGGTCGGCGCGGGAGCCGCAGGCTCGACGATCGTCTTTGCGGAGGGTGCGCCGGACTGGCCGCACGACCGACTGTGGAAACTGATCGAGCGAGAGCGCGTGACGCTGCTCGGACTCTCACCAACTCTCGTTCGAACACTTATTCCCCGCGGCGACCCCGACGCCGACCTCAGCTCACTTCGTCTGATGGTCACGACCGGCGAGCCCTGGAATCCGGGCCCATACGAGTGGTTATTCGAGACGATCGGCGGCGGCCGCTGCCCGATCATCAACTGCTCCGGCGGAACAGAGGTCGGCGCCTGCTTCCTGTCGCCGTCGCCGGCCATCCCGATCAAGGCCCTGTCGCTTGGCTTTCCGGCGCTCGGCATGGCCGTCGACGTCGTCGATGAAGACGGAAAACCGGTGAGAGGCGAGGTCGGGGAACTCATCTGCCGCAAGCCATGGCCCGGCATGACCAGAGGATTCTGGCGTGACGAGGAACGCTACCTCGACACGTACTGGCGCACAATCCCAGGCGTGTGGGTGCACGGCGACTGGGCCACAATCGATGAGGACGGCTACTGGTTCCTCCACGGTCGTTCCGACGACACCTTGAACGTCGCCGGCAAACGCATTGGGCCCGCCGAGCTCGAGTCGGCCGCTGTCGCGCATACCGACGTCGTCGAAGCGGCGGCGGTTGGAATACCGGACGAGCTCAAGGGTGAGGTGGCGTGGCTCTTCTGCGTCGCTCCGGAGGCGCGTGATCCAGAGGCCCTGCCCGAGGAGGTGTCCGAGCTCGTCTCCGCCGAACTCGGCAAGGCTTTCAAGCCGGCACGCGTCGTACTCGTTAGCTCGCTCCCGAAGACGCGAAGCGCGAAGATTGTCCGCCGCGCAGTTCGAGCTGCAGCGCTTGGCAAGGATCCGGGCGACGTCTCATCGATCGAGAATCCGGAGGCGGTGAAGCTGATTGCTCGCGCCGTCTGAGTTCGTCAACACGAGGGGCTACCTCGACACGACAACCTATGGACTGCCCCCGAAATCGACCCTGCGCGCGCTGCGGAAGGCGACCGATCGGTGGGCAGCGCGAGGCGATTGGATGACGTGGGAGGAGGACGGCGAGGAGTGCCGGCGACTGTTTGGGGGCCTCGTCGGCGTCAGCCGCCGAAACGTCGCGATGATGCCAGCGGTTTCGATCGCAGCGGGACTCGTGGCGGCGAGCCTGCCGGCCGGCGTGGGCGACAACGTGGTGATCTACGAGGACGACTTCACCTCGACCGTGCTCGCGTTCGACGCTCTTCGAACGCGCGGCGTCGAACTGCGGTCGGTCCCGTTCGACGACGTGATCGACGCCGTAGACGCGCGGACGGCACTCGTCGCGGTCAGCTTGGTGCAGTCGGCCACGGGTCGGGTCGTCGACCTCGAAGGGCTCACTCGCACCGGAGCACGTCTGTTCGTGGACGGGAGCCAGGCGGTCGGGGCGGTCGAGGTCGACGCGGCGGCGATCGACTACTTCGCCTGTCACGCGTACAAGTGGCTGCTCTGTCCCCGCGGCCTCGGCTTCCTCTCGATACGGGACGACCGGCTCGACGAGCTCGAACCGTGGCTGTCGGGCTGGAAGGGCCGAGCGCAGCCCTACGAGCGCTTCTACGGAATACCGGACGAGCTGACCGCCGACGCCCGCGTGCACGACGTCTCGCTCTCCTGGCTCGCAGCAGCTGGCGCGCGCGAGAGCCTGTCGCTGATCGCCGACCTCGGCCCCAGGTCGATCGCGGCCCACAACATCGAGCTCGCTCGCGAGTTCACTGCGGCGGTCGGCGCAGCGGAGCCGGAGAGTCCGATCGTTCAGGTCCAGGTCGCGGATCCGACTGCGGCGAGAGAGCGGCTCCGTGCGGCCGACGTCACCTGCGCGGTGCGGACCGGGTCGATCCGCGTCGCCTTCCATCTCTACAACGACAGCGATGACGTGCGGCTCGCTGCTGATGCGCTCAGGGCATGACCCGAGCGCGACTCGTGACAACGCTCTCACCGGCCCGCCAGGGGGATTTCGCCCCTGAGTCGGTATCCTCGGACTGGCCATGCGCCTAGGGCTCGCTCAGCTCAATTCGACCGTCGGCGACCTGGCCGGCAACAGGCGACGAATCGTCGAAACGATCGACGCCGCACGCTCGCAAGGCGTCGACCTCGTCCTGTTCCCGGAGCTCGCAGTGACGGGCTACCCACCCGAGGATCTCCTCCTTCGAACGGCGTTCGTACAACGTGCCCGCAGCGAGCTCGACGCAATCGCGTCCGAGTGCACCGGGATCACCGCGCTCGTGGGCTTTCCTGAGCTCGACCGCGACCTCTTCAACGCCTGCGCTGTCTGTCACGAGGGCGGTATCGAGACGATCTACCGAAAGCGGTTTCTGCCGAACTACGGCGTGTTCGACGAGCACCGCTACTTCCAGGGAGGCCGCGACCTCGTACTGCTACGGGTCGGCGACTCACTCGTCGGCCCGACGGTGTGCGAGGACATCTGGCAGCCCGGGCCGCCTGCAACCGACCTGGCACTGGCCGGCGCGCACGTCATCGCAAACATCTCGGCCTCACCCTTCCACGTCGGGAAGGGCGGCGAGCGCGAGCGCATGCTCTCGACCCGCGCGCGCGACAACGCTTGCTGGGTGGCGTTCGTAAATGCGGTCGGCGGCCAGGATGAGCTCGTCTTCGACGGGCACTCGCTGGTCTTCGACCAGGAGGGCGAGATCGTCGCGCGTGCTCCGGCATTCGAGGAAGCGCTGCTCGTCGTCGATGTCGACACCTCCGGCACCGTCTCGCAGCGACTCAGGGAAACGAGGCGGCGCAGTCTCGCGCGTGAACGGGGCGGACCGCCCGCAGCAGACCTGGTCGAGCTCGGCGTGCCACGTGACAATGCCGAGGCAACGGACCCGGCCCGCGCGCCGGCTCTCGCCGAGCTCGAGGAGATGCGGCGGGCGCTCGTACTGGGCCTCACTGACTACGCGATGAAGAACAATTTCAGCGATGTCGTGATCGGCATCTCCGGCGGGATCGATTCGGCACTCACAGCAGCGCTCGCGGTGGACGCTCTCGGGCCGGACCACGTCGTTCTCGTCTCGATGCCATCGCGCTACTCGTCGGCCGAGACTCAGTCAGACGCCCGACTCGTCGCCGACACGCTCGGGACGCGGTTCCTGGAGCTCCCGATCGAGCCGGCCGTGGCGTCGTTTGCGCAGCTCCTCGAGGAGCCGTTCCGCGAGACCGACATCGGCGTAGCCGAAGAGAACATCCAGGCCCGCATCCGTGGAACCCTCCTGATGGCGTTGTCGAACAAGTTCGGCTGGCTGCTCCTCGCGACCGGCAACAAGAGCGAGTACTCGGTCGGGTACGCGACGCTGTACGGCGACATGGCGGGCGGGTTCGCCCTGATCAAGGACGTCTACAAGACCGACGTCTTCAGGCTGTCGCGCCACCTGAACGAGCGAGCAGGCCGCGAGGTCGTTCCCGTCTCGATCATCGAGCGGCCGCCGAGCGCCGAGCTGCGAGCGGACCAACGCGACGACGACTCTTTGCCGCCCTACGCCGAGCTCGATGCCGTGCTCGAGGCGTACGTGGAGCTCGATCGATCTCGTGACGAGATCCTGAGCGACGGGTTCAGCGAAGCGGTCGTCGATCGAGCGATCAGTCTGACCGACCGTGCCGAGTACAAGAGGCGGCAGGCACCACCCGGCGTGAAGCTGCGGCCGAAGGCATTCGGGCGCGACCGGCGGCTGCCGATCACCAACGCCTGGCGCCCGTAGCGGCTCTACCGAGAGCCGACCTGCCAGAACGGACCCACGAGACCAACGTCATCGAGGATCGCCTGGCGCTCGCGCGCACTTTTTCGCCGCCACTCGAGCTCACGTCGATCGTCGTACCAGCGCTGCGCGAGAGGCCAGAGTTGCTCCACGCCAAACACCGCGCCCTTCGAATGACCGCTGCGCGCCACCCATTCGTCCACGTCGTCTTCCGACCAGAAGAGCTGCATGGTTGCTCAGGTGAATCCAACGTCGCGCCACCAGTCGGCTGCAGGAACGGCGAAGTGCACGACGCCGTCCTTGCGAACGAGGTCGCCGTCCTGCACCTGGAGCTCGAGCGCCTCGCCGGAGATCGGGCAAAGAGTGGGCGCGCGTCCGTCGAGCCCCGTCACGGCCAGGATCGCCAGTGCGTCCCAGACGCACATGCCAAACCAGCAGTGTCCGTCGGCGTATACCGGATGCGGAGTCGGAAGCGCGGCAAACGGATCCGCTAGCCACACGTTTGGCGAACCCGGGGAGAGAACGATCGCGGCGTGAAGATCGGCGAGTTGCTCGAGCACGATCTGCGCCTCGAACGGCGTTAGCTCGCCCTCGACCGCGATCTCATTGAGAGTCGGGCACCGTCGCGCTCGATCACGAACTCGTAGATGAACAACCGCAACCTCTGCTCAACGGCCGACAATCCATCGGAGGTCACCGCGCCAGTCCAACGCCGCTCCAAATCTGGTCTCGCGAGCGATCTTCGGTACGGCAGTGGGTGAGTATTCGTCCCCTTGGTGCCGCTGCCACATGCACTGGGCAAACTAGGATTGCCGGCATGAACGCATTCGAAACGACCACACTGACAAACGGGCTACGCGTCGTGACCGCGCCGATGGAGCACGCAAAATCGGTCGCCTGCTTCATCATGATCGCCGCAGGTTCGCGCTACGAGATACCGAGCGCGAACGGCATCGCGCACTTCGCCGAGCATATGTTCTTCAAGGGCACGGAGCGCCGGCCGACCGCGCGGGATATCGCAGGCGAGATCGACGCGATCGGTGGCGAGTTCAACGCCTTCACCGGCAAGGAGTACACCGGCTACTACGTCAAGTGCGCAGCGGAGCATCGAGACGTCGCACTCGACGTGCTTGTCGACATGCTGCGCAACTCCCGATTCGATCCGGAGGAGATCGAGCGCGAGAAGGGCGTGATCATCGAAGAGATGAACATGTACATCGACACGCCACGCGACTTCGTGGACTCGGTGTACGACGAGCTTCTCTACGGCGACCAACCGCTCGGTTGGGACATCATCGGTACGAAGGAGACGGTACGCGCGGCAACCCACGACACGTTTCTCGAGTACCTCGATAGCTGGTACCGCGCCCCGCGGATGGTGGCCGGCGTTGGTGGTGCGCTCGGCGACGACCTCGTCCCGCGGCTCGAGGAACTGCTCGGCGATGTCGCCAACGGCTCGACCGAGGAGCCGGCCGAAGTGAGCTGGAGCCAGGCGCAGGCTCGCGTCAAGGCACATCACAAGGAATCGGACCAGGCGCACCTGCGCTTCGGCGTGCACAGCTATCCGCTCGAACACCCAGACCGCTACGCGCTCGGCCTACTCGCGACGGTACTCGGCGGCGGTATGTCCTCGCGACTCTTCACGGAGGTTCGCGAACGTCGAGGCCTCGCGTACTACATCTATGCCCACAACCATGCATACACCGACACCGGCACGCTATTCGCCCAGGGCGGCGTTGACATCGCACGCATCGACGAGGCGATCGAGACGATCGTGGCGGAGTTCCGGCGAATCGCCGAAAAGCCGGTCGCGGCGGACGAACTCGAGAAGGCGCGCAACTACTCGAAGGGAAGACTCATCCTGGGTCTGGAGGACCCGCGCGGCCTGATCATGTTCGGCCTCCGTGGCGCTGTACTCGAGGGCGCCGTGCGTGAACCGGACGACGTGCTGGACAGTCTCGACGCGGTGACGGCCGAGGACATTCAGCGCGTCGCGCAGGACGTCATACGGGACGACCGCCTCAACCTGGCACTGATCGGGCCTTTCGAAGACGCTGAGCGATTCGAGCCTCTGCTCAACGCCTGACCACCAGTCGAACTCAGGACTGGGCGGTTGACACGATCCAGCTCCGGAACGCGCTGAGCACGTCGCCCAGCTCCTGCCGGACGTCGTCGTCCGTGAGGTCGCCGGCCTCGTTGAACTTCTCGGACGCGCCGGACACCCAGAGCTCCGGCTTCGCGAGCACGGCGCAGCCAGGGTTGCCGAGAATCTGCCGTATCTGGAACTGAGCCGAGCGCGTGCCGAACCCGCCAGGGGTGGCACCGATCAACGCGACGGGCTTCCCGCGCAACGCTTGATCAGGCGGGCGCGAGGCCCAGTCGAGCGCGTTCTTCAGCACGCCGGGCATGCCGCGGTTGTACTCAGGCGTCGCGACCAGCAGCCCATCCGCTTCCTTGATGGTCGTCTTGAGAGCCGTGACCGCGGGAGGATTACCGGCCGCCTCGACATCGCCGTTGTAGAGCGGTACGCCCGCGATATCGAACTCATCGACCTGCAACCCGGGCACCTCCAGCTCGAGCGCAGCACGGACGAGGCCGCGGTTGAACGAGGCCCGCCGCAAACTTCCGGCGATAGCCACAACGTTAATCGTCTCGGTCATTGACCTAGCCCTCCTCAGGCGATGTCGTCTAGCTGGATGCTTGCACGCCGGACGTGCAAGGCGCGTGAGCTATGGTCGGCTGTATGAGCCAGCTTCGCAGCCGCGCTGAGCAACTGCTCGCGCAAGCCTACGCAGAAGCGCTCTCCCAGGTGCCTGAGGGGGCGGCCGTCTTCGACGCGCACGTGCACGTCGGCACCGACATCGACGGCTTCGTCTCGCGCCGCGAGGAACTGCTTGCCTTCCTGGACGGGAGCAAGGCAACCGGGGCGTTCTGCTTCTGCCTCGACGAGCCGGATAGGGTGCCCGCGTTCCGGGCGGCCAACGACCGAACGCTCGCCGCCTCAACGGCGTCAGACGGAAAGCTCGTGCCGTTCGTGCGTCTCGACCTCGAGGACAATCCGATCGAGGAGGCTCGGCGCGTCTTGGCCCTCGGTGGAGCCGGGATCAAGCTGCATCCGCGATCACAGGGCTTCTCGGTCGGAGACGACCGGCTCGCACCCGTGTTCGCGCTCTCGGAGGAGTATGGGGTACCGATCCTCATCCACGGCGGCCGCGGCCTGCCACCGATTGCCGATGACCTCGAGCGGCTCGTGTCGAACCACGACCAGGCGCAGCTCATCATCGCGCACGCCGGCGTTGCCGATCTCGAGCGTCTCACCGGCCATTTCGGCGGGCGCCCCGGCGTCTTCTTCGACACCTCGGCCTGGAGCTTCTATGACCTCGTAGATCTGTTCGGCCGCGTCGCGCCCGAGCAGATTGCGTACGCGTCCGACTACCCCTACGGTCAGCAGCCCGGCTCGCTCCACCTCGTGCTCCGTGTGGCCTCTGTCATGGGCTACTCGGATGAGCACGTGAAGGCAGTTGTCGGCGGGACAGCGCGGGCGATCAGCGAAGGCTCACCGCCCACCCCGACAGACCCTCCCGGCGTTCCCAGCCTGGAGCAGCCCGTCACGCTCCTACGCATCCATCACTACGTCGCGATGGCGATTCCGATGCTCTGGAGCGGTCAGCCCGATCGGATCGGCGTCCTCGGACTCGCACTGAACACCTGCGGGTCGAACGGGAGTCGGTCGGCGTTGCTCGAGGAGCTGAGCGAGTACCTCGGGTGCGCGCGGGACCTCTGGGCGCAAGTTGCTGAGACCGAGGACGAGGCCGAAGCCTTCGCGCTCACCCGCCTCGTCATGCGTCTGCTACACGTGGCGGATATCAACGCGCTCAGCCGACACGAGTAGTGGAACAGACCGGACCTGTCGCCGCGGTGATCCTCGCCGCCGGAGCCGCGACCCGATTCGGTAGCCCGAAACAGAATCTCCTGCTGCCAGCAGTGCTGCGCGGAGTCGAAGCGGCTGGCCTCACCGAGATCGTGGTGGTTGCGGGCGCACATACGATCGACGTCGCAATCCCCGCGACGGCGCGGCTGGTCGATTGTCCGGCCTGGGCGGATGGACCCGGCGCGTCGCTTCGCTGCGGGCTGTCCGAACTCCGCCCGGAGACGGCAGCCGCCGTCGTTGTCCTCGCCGACGGTCCGCACGTCGACCCGCGCGCGATCGGGCGCGTCGTGGCGGCTTGGCGGCGCGGAGACGGCACGATCCTGGCGGCGAGCTACGACGGCGAGCGGGACCACCCTGTCGTGCTCGCACGCACTGAGTGGGAGAACGTTCCCACCGACGGCGGTCGTGCACTAGCCGCCAGCCTCGTCGACTGCAGCGACCTGCCCGAGCCCGGCGATGTGGATACCGAGCAGGATCTGGAGCGGCTGAGCGGTAACTCCAATGTATGAAGACGCTCCCCCGCGACGATCCGGGCTCGCCGGCCGCGGAAATCCCTTCGTTCGCTCAGGCGCCGACCGACCCGCACCTGCCGCCGCCGGCCCCCTCGAAGGCCACTGGCTCCGAGGCCACGGGCTCCGATACCTCGGGCGCCGCAGCCGCGAGCTCCGAGGCAGCGAGCTCCGTCGCCGCAGGCTCCGAGGTTTCGCCGCTGCGACTGGCGCGACTCCGTCGGAAACTCACCGTCGAGGAAACCGCCGAGCGAGCGGGCCTCACGCCTGAGGCAGTCGAGGCGCTCGAGCAGAGCCGTCTCTATCGATTTGCCTCGCAGCGCCAGGCTATCGCCGCGGCGATCCTCTACAGCTCTGCGCTCGGAATCTCGGAACGCGAAGCGCGACAGCTCGCGGGCCTGCCGGTTCACGAGTCCCTGATCGCATCGCGTCCACGGACGCGCATCGCCGCAGCGCTCGCGTTCGTGGCAGCCGCGGTGCTTCTCGCCTGGTTCGTGATCGTGCCGCGATTCGGCGACAAGACCAGCCCCGCCGAGGTCAATGGGGCGACCCTCCTCCCGGCACCGGCACTCGAGGCATCACTCCCGGAGCCCTGGGAGATCGAGGTCGACGTCCTTAACGGATCAACGGTCGGCCGCACCGCCGCTCGCCTGGCGGACAGGATCGCGGGGCTCTCGTACGACATCAGAGAAGTGACGAACGCCCCGCGCCGGGATTACCCCGAGACGCGGGTGTACTTCGCACCGGGCAGTGCCGGCATCGCGGAGCGACTGGCTGAGGAGCTCGGCGTCGCAACGCAGGAGCTGCCTGGCGGTGACGAGCCAAGGCGACTGGTCGTGATCGCTGGCGCTGAGGCGCCGCTCGACTAAGCGTCAGACGAGAGGCGTTCGGAGCTCGGACAGCTTCTGCTTGAGCTCGCTCGAAGCGAATTCGATGCCGGCCTGCTCGTCGCAGCAGCTGCGCACGTGTTTCCAGAGAACTTCCTCGAGCCGGTAGCAGCGAGCGCAATACGGGCAACCTTCGAGGTGGAGCTGGACCGTCAGACGCTCCTGATCGCTGAGGTTCCGATCAACGAACGGCTGGAGAAGCTCCTCGCACTTGGAACAGTCCGCGTGGGCCGTCATGCAGCACTCACCTTCCGGTCGCCAGCTCTTGCTTGAGGACCCGCCTGCCCCGGTGCAGGCGTGACATCACGGTTCCTATCGGAATGTCAAGAATGCGCGCAGCGTCCGCGTACGAGAAGTCGCTGAGGTCTACGAGAACGACGACGTCGCGAAAATCGTGCGGCACGGCCGCGAGCGCGTCGACGATCGTGTCCTGGGACAGCTGGCCGATGAGCTTCTCTACATCGGACTCGGCCTGGTCGTCGAGCTTCCCGTAGAGGAAGTAGTCACCCTCTTCGAGCGGTTGCATGTCGGGCGCACGTTGCGTCCGTCGGCCGCGGTCGATGTTGAGGTTCGTGAGGATGCGAAGCAGCCAGGCGCGGAGGTTGGTGCCGGGCTCGTAGGACTGCCAGTTACGGAGCGCCCGCACGTACGTCTCCTGAACGAGGTCTTCGGCTTCTTCTCGAGTCCCGGCCAGCCGGCGCGCGACCCGGTACACCTGATCGGATAACTCAAGCGCCTCCTCCTCGAAACGTGTGCGGTCACGCGCCTCGGCTGCGATCGCACGGGCGTCGTCTGAGGAGGCGTCAGCCACTGCGTCTGACACTAGCATCGGTAGTGATAACGCCCATGAGCGTTGCGGTATTCCAGGTCTAGCTGTCGGCGAGCAGCCGGAAGCCACCGCCTTCGAGCGCACGGACGATCGTGTCGCGACTGACGGCTGCGTCGTCCCACGAGAGCGAGACGTCCCCCATCAGATTCGCGTTCGCCGCCTCGATGCCCTCGACGCGTTGGAGCACGCCGCCCAGACGCATGACGCAGCGCTCGCACCTGATGCCGCTCACTTGCAGCGTTTCCTGGTGTGTTGCCACGGACTCATGCTAGTCCCGGCACAAACAGTGCCGCAGCCGTGACGGCTGCGGCACCGGGAGGAGAGGAGGTGACCGGAGGATCGAGCGGGCGGATCGATCCTCCGGCCGTTTGCTTCCGTTCAGGCCGTACTGGCTGGACGACCTCTGGCCCGAAGGGAGGATGCTGGGCCGCGGAAGCAGAGCGTGCTAGCCACCGGGAGGCGGCCGACGCCCAAGCTCGACTGTGAGTGTTTCGGTGGTCCCGTCCTCTCTGACGATCTCGAGGGTCAGTTGGTCACCCGGCCGCTTGCTCGCGACGATGTCGACAAGCTCCTGGCTCTCGATGACGGTCTCTCCGTCGACGTGCGTCACGATGTCACCGCCGACGATGTAGTTGTCGCCGTTCACGATCACGTCGCGCTCTCCGCCAACAAGGCCGGCGTCGTCTGCGGGGCTACCCTCGGTGACCTCAGCGACGAGCACACCCTCGTCGGCAGCGAGCGGAACGCTGTCGATGAGCGCCTCGTCGACGGTCTGGATCCGCACTCCGAGGTATGCGTGCTCCACCTTGCCGGTCTCGAGGATCTGCGTCGCGACGTTGCGTACGGTGTTGACGGGCACGGCGAATCCGATTCCGACGTTTCCCTCCGATGCGCCGCCGCCCGTGAGGATTTGCGAATTCACGCCGATCACCTCACCTCGGTCGTTGAGAAGCGGCCCACCCGAGTTGCCGCTGTTGATCGGGGCGTCGGTCTGGATGACGTTGTCGATTCGGAAACCGTCTGGCGCGCGGATACTGCGCTGTAGAGCGCTAACGATCCCCTGCGTGATGGTGCGGTCCAATCCGAAGGGGTTGCCGATGGCGATCGCCGTATCGCCGGGGACGATCTCTTCGGAATCGCCTAGCGGAATAGGCGTGAGCGCCTGACCGACGGTATCGACCTCGAGTACGGCGATATCTGTCGAAGGATCGCTACCGAGAACCTTTGCTTCGACGGGATTCTCGTCGTCGGAGAACACGACCTGGACGGTCTCAGCGTCTTCCACGACATGGAAGTTCGTGACGATATGGCCTTCCTTGTCGATCACGAAGCCGGAGCCAAGCCCGCGCGGCTGCTGGCCAAAGAAGTCGGGTGCGTTCTCGCCGAGCTCGTCTGCCGCCGTCAGCGTCCTGACCTGAACGACGCCGGGTGAGTAGCGCTCGTAGATTTGTTGGACACTCAAGACCTCATCGAGGCCTGAGACCTCGAGATCGGCGGTCGTGCTCGAAGGCTCGCTGTCGGCCTCGCCGGCGATGGGAGTGAGAGTCGGTTCGGGCGCCGCCCCCGCGTCGCGTACGACAGTAGTGGTGCCACCGCCGTCATCGACGGCGACGACGACGCCCGCGGCGATACCTCCGCCGATTACAGCCGCTGCGAGCAACGCTCCGCCGCGTGCGAGGTTTCCGCGCCAGCGGCTCGGCTGTTTCGGCTCCTCGGGGCTCGGACTCGGGCTCGGCTCGGGAGCGAGTGGCATCTCAGTCGTCGTCCCCTGCGCGACCGGCATGTCAATGGCCGACTCCTGGGCGACTGGCATCTCGGTCGTCGACTCTTCGGCGACAGGCATGTCAGTCGTCGTCTCGTCGGCCGGTGGTGACGACTCGCGGCCGGCCTCCAGTTCGGCCGCGTCGTCGGGCTTTGCTGGCGGCGTCTGGTCGTCGGGCTTTGCTGGCGGCGTCTGGTCGTCCGGATTCCATTTAGTCATGTCTAGGGTTATATCCGTCCGGCGTTCAGTCCCGATTGCCCGCGTGTTCAGGCGAGTGTTTCTGGCATTGAGTCCGTGTTAAGGGCACGCCCGCCCCCGGCCGAGCGTCAGGACGTCGTGGCCAAATCCCAGAACGAAGCTTCGTGTCGAGCTACGTCCTTGAAGGCCTGTTCGGCCCGGCCCTGCAACTCGGAATTAGCGGCGAGCTCTCGATCGACGCTGGCCGCAAGAGCGGCGACGAACGCCTCGAATTCGTCGCTAGCCCAGTGCTCGACGATGTCCGCGTATCGCTCGGTGTCGCTGCGAGCGCCCTGCCACGCTTGCAGGTATGCAGCCTCGACGCCCCACATCGCCGTCATCGCCACCGCGTATGGCTCCCGAGCCACATGATCGAGGTATGAGACGTAGGCGGCTGCGGTCGGCTCCGGCTTCGACTCGAGACAGAGCTCCCGCGAGCTCGCGATCTCCCCGAACCAGGCGAGCTCATCGCTGAATGCCGCGATGCCGCCCGCGAGAAGCGGGAAGTCCTCCACGGGAGCCAGCCGGAGCAGCTGGCCCCAGGCCCGCGCGAGCCCCACGACGAAGAGGTAGTCCTGCTCGAGCCACCGTGCGAACGACGGCTCGGGCAGCGATCCGTCGCGCACCTGGTCGAGGAACTTGTGAGTCGTCGCTGCCTCCCACAGCTCGCCGTGACGCGAGAGGAGCTGCGCGGTCGTCAGGGTCATTGGGTGCCGAGTGACGACTCGAAGAAGGCGAGCTCGAGCCGCATTGCTCTCGCGTAGTGGGCGCCCGCGGTGCCCACGTCGCTCGGAAGCGTGTCCAGAAGCTCCTCGAGTGCCGCCGCATGCTCCTCGAACTCGCCGGATGCGTACGTGTCGATCCACTCCGCATATGGCGAGTCCTTGGATGCGACGGGCGCGAGCTGCTGGCCGAGCCAGGCGTACAGGCGCATGCAGGGCGCCATGGCGGCGGCCGCGTGCCCCGGCGGCTCGAGCGACGCGACCTGGAGCAGGAAATCCGTGTAGGCCCGCGTCGGCTCCGTCGGGTCGGCGGTCAGCCCAACACCCCAGCGCTCAGCGTACGAGCGGTGGAGCCCGAGCTCGTCGTCGACTGCATCCAGAAGCGCCTTGAAGCCCGTCACGGTCTCCCGATCGGGCGCTTTGGCGACGCAGAGCGCGTAGGCCCGAGCGAACGCGTCGAGGAAGAATGCGTCCTGGGCTACATAGCGCTGAAATGCCGCCCGTTCGAGCTCGCCGGACGCGATTCCCCGCACGAACGGGTGGTCGCGACACCGCTCCGCGATCGGGAGTGACCGCTGCCAGAAATCGCTGGAAAGCAAGGCGGCGTCTAGAAGACGGGCGTCTCTCGCCAGACGCCCCAGACGTCGCGCAGCGCGTTACACATCTCGCCCATCGTCACGTCTGTCTTCGCGGCATCAACCAGGGCCGGCATGAGGTTTGTCTCGCCGGCCGCATCAGCCTTGATTCGTGCGAGACAACTCTCCACCGCCCCGCTGTCCCGACGAGCCCGCAGAGCCTGCACGCGCGCGATCTGCCTCGCCTCGAACTCGAGGTCGATCGTGAGCAGGTCGAGACGATCGTCTTCCGGCTCCTCGTACGCGTTGACGCCGACGATCGTGCGCTCCCCCTCCTCGACCTCGCTCTGGAACCTGAACGAGGCGTCGGCGATCTCGCGCTGGAAGAAGTTCTCGCGAATGGCCGGAATCACGCCACCAAGCTCGCGGATCTGCTCAAAATAGGCGTAGGCCTGTCGCTCCAACTCGTCGGTGAGCTCCTCGACGAAGTACGAGCCTCCGAGCGGGTCGGCCGTCGATGCTGCGCCTGTCTCGTGGGCGATCACCTGCTGCGTGCGTAGCGCGATCTTGACCGCGTGCTCGCTGGGCAGTGCAAGAGCTTCGTCATAGGAGTTCGTGTGAAGCGACTGGCAGCCGCCCATCACGGCGGCGAGCGCCTCGAGCGCGGTCCGCACGATGTTGACCTCCGGCTGCTGTGCCGTCAGCGACACGCCCGCCGTCTGCGCGTGAAAACGCATTCGCATCGAACGCTCGTCCTTGGCGCCGTAGCGCTCTTTGAGCTCGCGCGCCCAGATACGTCGAGCGGCGCGGTACTTCGCGATCTCCTCGAAAAAGTCGATGTGCGCGTTGAAGAAGAACGAGAGCCGCGGTGCGAAGTGGTCGACATCGAGGCCGCGTGCGATCGACTCCTCGACGTAGGCGAAGCCGTCGGCAAGCGTGAACGCGAGCTCCTGGGCAGCCGTCGATCCGGCTTCCCGGATGTGATAGCCGGAGATCGAGACTGGGTGCCAAAGCGGCATCTCGTTCGCGCAGAACTCGATCATGTCGACGCAGAGGCGCATCGAAGGCTCAGGCGGATAAATCCATTCCTTCTGAGCGATGTATTCCTTGAGGATGTCCGTCTGGATCGTCCCACGGAGCTGATCGCGACCCGTGCCCTGCTCCTCGCCGACGCAGAGGTACAGCGCAAGCAGCATCGCGGCAGATGAGTTGACCGTCATCGAGGTCGAGACGTCCCCGAGCGAGATGCCAGCGAAGAGTTCGCGCATGTCCTGCAACGAGTCGACGGCCACGCCCTCACGCCCCACCTCGCCGATCGAACGCGCGTGGTCCGAGTCGAGACCCATCAGCGTCGGCATGTCGAAGGCGACCGAAAGACCCGTCTGGCCGTGGTCGATCAGGTAGCGGAAGCGCTCGTTCGTCTCAGAGGCAGTTCCAAAGCCGGCGAACTGGCGCATCGTCCACAGACGACCGCGGTACATGCTCCCGTAAACGCCACGCGTATAGGGCGCTTCGCCCGGATCGCCAAGATCCCGCGCGTAGTCGACGTCACTGTTCTCGGGGCTGTAGAGCGGCTCGACCCGGATGCCCGACATCGTCGAATCAAGAGCTCGGGCATGCTCGGCCTTCGCCTTCGCGCGATCGATCGTCGCCATCCAGGAATGATACGGGTGCGTGTTGCCGTTCGGAAACGGGCGAGCGCCGCGCCCACGTGGCGTCCGCAGCGACTGCCGCTGCGCCGCGAGATCGGCTACAACATCGCTCATGCCTGGCCCACTCGATGGCATTACGGTCCTCGATCTCACGCGTCTGGCGCCGGGCCCGTACTGCACGATGATCCTGGGCGACCTGGGCGCGGACGTCATTCGCATTCACAACCCCGCGCCGCCGGACGGTAGGCGAGCCGAGCAGGCGGGAGCCGCGCCCGACCGCCCCCTGATCGAGTGGCGTGGCACCGAGGCCGACGCGCTCGATCGCAACAAGCGAAGCCTCGGGCTGAACCTGAAGGACGAGCGAGCGCGACAGGTCTTCTACGGACTCGCCCGGGATGCTGATGTCGTCGTAGAGGAGATGCGACCCGGCGTCGTGAAACGCCTCGGCGTCGACTACGAAACGCTTCGCGAGCTGAACAAGCGCATCGTCTACTGCTCGGTGACGGGCTTCGGCCAGACCGGCCCGTACAAGCTGCTCGCCGGTCACGATCTCAACTACATCGGCCACGCAGGAGCCTTGAGTCTGATCGGCGAGGGCAGCGGGCGTCCGGTCATACCGCAGAACCTCATCGCCGACTATGCGGGCGGCGGTCTGATGGCCGCGATGGGCGTGCTCGCGGCACTCTTCGAGCGAGAGCGCAGCGGCGAAGGCCAGCTTGTCGACGCCGCAATGTCCGACGGCGTCACGTACCTGCTCGCACAGTTCATCTCGGCCTTCTACGGCAACAACGAGCTGCCCGAGCGGGGGAGCTCGATCTACACGGGCACACTCCCGCAGTACGAGGTCTACGAGACCGCGGACGGAAAATGGATCACAATCGGATCGCTCGAGCCCTGGTTCTACGCGAACCTCTGCCGCACGATCGGGCGCGACGACCTGATCGCCTATGCGTGGGAACGCGACAAGCACCCCGAGGTACGGGACGCCTTCGCGGCGGCGTTCAAAGCGAAGACACGGGACGAGCTGTTCGCATGGCTCAACGAGACCGACCTGTGCGCAAACCGCATGCTCGAACTCGACGAGCTGGAGCATGATCCGCAGATCCAGGATCGCGAGATGATCCTCGAGGTGCCGGGCGCGAGCGGACCCGTGAAGCAGGTCGGGGTCGCGCCAAAACTCTCGCGAACGCCGCTATCCGTACGAACCGTCGCGCCCAAGCCGGGCGCGCACACCGACGAGATTCTCGGGGCCGCCGGCTACACGGACGAGCAGATCGACAAGCTCCGCGAAGCCGGCGCGGTCGAGTAACACACGAGAGAGCAAGCGGAGTCGAGAGCGTCAGCGGAGCCGCCCGGCCAGCCCAGCCTCAGTCGTCCCCTCGTACCGGCCCGCGAGTGCGCTTCACATCGCTGCGCCTGCGCTTGTCGGCGAGGCGCCGCTCCTTCGAGGCGCGCGTGCGTTTGGTCGGCGCGCGCTTCTTCTCGTTCGCCAACGCGCGCCTGAGCTTCTCTTGCAGGCGCTCCAGCGCGAGTTCGCGGTTTCGCGCCTGCGATCGCGTATCGGACACCGTGACGCGAACGACCGACCCGAGGCGCTCTTCGATGCGCTGTCGCTGCCGTGGACCGAGACACGTGGCGGCATCGACGTCGAGACGGACCTCAACTCGCGTCTCGGTCTTGTTGACATGCTGACCGCCCGGCCCGCCGGAGCGGCTGAAGCGCCATTCGAGCTCATCGAGCGGGACACTGCAGCCGCGCGTGATCTGAAGCTGGTCGGTCATTGCCCAACCGTAGCGCGGGCACCCGCACGCTCAGCTCAGACCGTCTCCTGAAGCATGGTCTGGCGCATGCGATACCGCTGCACCTTGCCGTTGGCGGTCAAAGGGAACTCATCGACGAACCTGATCGCTCGCGGCACCTTGTACCGAGCCAACCGTTCGCGGCAGGCGGCGACAAGACCAGCCTCATCGGGGCTCTCCCGCGAGCGCCGAATCACCCAGGCCACGGGAACTTCGCCGAGATCATCGTCGGGAAGCCCGAAGACGGCGGCGTCCGCCACGCCGTTGTGTTGTCGGATCGCGTTCTCGATCTCAGCCGGCTGCACGTTGAAGCCGCCGACAATCAGCATGTCGTCCAAGCGGCCGAGAATGCGCGCCGTCCCCTCGTCTGTGAGCTCGGCGAGATCGCCTGTCCGGATCCAGTCACCCCGCACGCAATCTCGTGTCGCCCCGTCGTTCCGGAAGTAGCAGAGCATCTGGTTGTACCCACGCGCGAGCAGCTCACCATCCTCCGATATCTCGACGTCGATTCCTGGTGTCGGCCGACCGTTGGCGAGGATCGACGTCGCCTCTGACAGACCATAGATCAGCATGAGGTCGCAACCCAGCTCGCGCCAGCGCGCGACGATCTCGGGTGGCGCCGGGGCGCCTGCCATCGTCCCCGTGCGAAGTGACGAGAGGTCGCGTCGCCTGAAGTCAGGGTGCTCGAGCAGGCGAATCCACATCGTTGGCGTTCCGAGCAGGACGGTGACGCGCTGCTGTTCGATGAGCGGGAGAGTGTCGGCCGGGTCGAACGCCGGCTGCACGACGATCGAAGCGCCCGAGTGCAGGCCCTCGAGGACGCAGTTGACGATTCCGAAGGCGTTGAAGAAGGGAACGCTGGCGATGATCCGGTCGTCGAGCGTGAGCGCCTTGAGGCGGCACGTGACGGCCGCGCTCGATACGTACGAGCGATGGGCGTGGAGACACCCCTTGGGCGCGCCCGTCGTGCCGGACGTATAGATGAGCAGCGCCGGGTCCGACGCCGTGACGTCGGGCAGCGTGACCGCTTCGACCGGAGCTAGGTCGTCGAGACCGTCGAGCGACGCGATCGTCCGAAGCGACGGGAGCCGAGGGTTGAGCGATTCGAGCACCTCGATGAATCGGTGGTCCCGAAACTCCTCCTCGGCGAACGCGATCGAAACCTCGGCGTGCTCGAGCACACGCAGGAGCTCGGCCGGCGCCGCTCGTGTTGACAGCGGGACGACGATCGCCCCGGCGCGAGCCGCGCCGTAGTGCGCCACCACCGTCTCCACGCGGTTCGATCCGAGCACCGCAACCCGGTCGCCCGACTCGACCCCCTCGCTCACGAGCCAGTTCGCGAGCCGGCGTGCGCGAGCCGCTAGGTCGCCGTACGGAATCTCCCTCCCGCCGTCGATGAAGCCGCCGCTCGTCGCGGCGTCGAGAACGTCCGGCAGCGTCACGTCGAGCGGCTCGAACGGCTCGCCCTCGATCCTCATGTCCTGCTGTGTCCGGCCCTCACGTCGTTGAAGGGCGAAGCGTCACGCGTCGGCGTGGCCCGCCTCATGTCGTCGCGACGGCCTCCGACTCGGCGCGCAAGCGCGCTCGGCGCTCCTCCGTCGCGGTCACGTCGACAGCCATCGAGTCCTCGTCGATCACGATGCCGTAGTCATCGCGCGCCTGCTCCAGCGTCGTGAACCCGTCGAGAATGTCCGAGACGACCTGCTCGGGCTCGCGCTCGAGTGGGTCTCCGTAGCCGCCCGAGCTAGGCACCGTGATCTCGATGGCGCTGTCGGCCGGCAGCGTCTTGCCGCTGAACTTCGCGGGCCAGTGCTCGACGCTGCCGTCTGATCCGAGCAGGCGTAGCCCGGCGTTAAGACCGTCGTGGCCGCCGAAGATCCCCCAGGGCGGGTCGCCGTCGTGGCGTTCGCCTTCGCACGTGACGATCGAGTCCTCGAGAAACCTGTTCACGCGGACTATTCCGATACCGCCGCGCCATTTCCCGGGTGGCGCGGGCTCGTCGCGGAGCTCGTAGCGCTCTGTACGCATCGGGAAGCGCCACTCGAGCTCCTCGATCGGGTTGTTGCGCGTGTTGGCGATCAGTGAGTCGACCGAGTCGAGTCCATCGCGCCCGTGCCGGCCACCGTAGGAGCCCTCGTCGACCTCGAGGTACACCCAGTACTCGCCTTCCTCGTCGTCGAACCCGGAGTAGGAGATGAAGTGCAGGTGAGCCGAGCTGCCGGCTGCTATCTGCTCCGGAATAACGGGAGCGAGGCAGCGCTGCGCCAGGTCTACTGCGCGCTGCGCCTGGCAGAACCGCGCGAAGCACGCGCGTGGGAAATTCGGGTTGAAGATCGATCCCTTCGGCGCGATCACGTGCACGGGACGCAACATTCCCTCGTTCTGGGGGACGAAGACCGGGTAGGCCTCCTCGTCGAGGAAGATCATGCGGGTAATGAACGTCATCGCCGAGACCGTCGTACCCTCGAACGGGACGTTGAATCCAGTCGGAACCTCGTCGCTCGAGCCGGTGAGGTCGTACGTGACCTCGTCGCCCTTGATCTCGACCGCAACCTGGACAGGGAGCATCTTGCCGCGGTTGACGCCATCGTCGTCGAGCCAGCCGATCTCGGTCTCGTAACGACCGTCGGGGACCTTGGCGATCTCCTGGCGGAGCATCCGCTCCGAATAGTCGAGCCAGCCCGCCGCTGCTCCGAGAACCGTTTCCTTCCCGTAGCGCTCGATCAGCTCGACGTAGCGGGTGCGCGCGAGCTCACATGCCGCGATCATCGCCTGGATGTCGCCGGCGTTGTGTGTCGGTGTCCGCGTGTTCTCGAGGATGTGCTGCCACAGCTTGTCCTGCCAGACCCCGCCCTCGGCGAGCTTGACGGCGCGGTAGATGTTGCCCTCCGACCAGTTGTCGACCAGATCGATCGCGAGGCCCGGGTAAGCGCCGCCGATATCGAGCAGGTGGGCCGAGGCACCCGAGAAGCCGACGAGCTCACCGCCGTGGAAGATCGGGATCACGATCGCGACGTCGGGCGAGTGCGTGGCACCGAGGTAGGGATCGTTGTGGAGGATGACGTCGCCCTCCTGGATGTCGTCGCCGAGCGTCTTGATCACGCCCTTGACGATCTTCGGCATGGCGCCCATAAACATCGGCGTCGAGTCTGATTCGGCCAGGTTGCTCCCGTCCTTGTCAAAGAGTCCGGCTCCGAGATCCTCCGACTCGCGGATGATCGACGAGTAGCTCATCCGGTAGAGAACGCCGGCCATCTCCTTCGCGATCGAATTGAGGGCACCGCCGATCACGCGCATGAGGATTGGCGTCGCCAGCGCAGCGCTCCGCTCCTCAGCGCTCTTGGCCCGGGTCGTGCAATCGATCACGATGTTGCCGTACTTGTCGATCTCGGCTGAGAGGCCGGGGGGAATCACGGTCGTCGTGTCGTACTGCTCGATCACCGCCGGTCCATCGATCGTGTCACCCGCCCGCAGGCGGTCGCGCTCGTAGAAGGGCGTCAGGCGCCGCTCGGCTACGCCATCGACGTCAAACGTCACGTCGCGCTCCAGGATCTGTGCCCGTGCAACGTCGCCGCTGGCGGTCGCGACCTCGCTCAGCCGCAGCTCCGTGACCCGGCCGATACCGACGGCGCGGATGTTGATGATCTCGATTTCCGCATCGAAGCGCTGTCCGTACTCGGCCTCGTGCGCGCGGTGGAACGCCTCCTTCAGCTGCATCACCCAATCGTCGCTGACGGCCCCGGCCGGGGCGTCGAAACGCACTTCATAGCCCTGGCCCGCATATCGGCAATCGGCGAGGCGACGGATGATGCGCCTGTCGTCGGGCACGTTGTCCGCTTCGAGCCGCTCAACGGCCTGGGCGACGAGCTCGTCGAAGCGGGTGCCGAGCCGAGCATGATCGAGCTCCTTGAGCTGATGGCGTTCCGTCGCCACGAACTCATGCTGAAGGTCGGTCGCCAGCAGGCCGGTCGCTGCCACGATGCCGGGGTAGGGTGGAACGAGCACGCGAGGGATCTCGAGCTCGAGGGCGATGTCGCACGCGAAGAGCGGACCCGCGCCGCCGGCCGCAACGAGCGTGAAGTCACGCGGGTCGTAGCCACGGCGCACCGAGTTGACCTCGATCGCCTGTGTCATCCCGTACATCTGCACCTGCAGCGCGCCGAGCGCGGCCTCTTCGACGCTCATATCGAGCTCGTCCGCGACGCCCTTCATCGCCGTTCCGGCCAGGCCAACGTCGAGCTGCATGTTGCCGCCCAGCAAGCCTCGATCGGGTCGCAAGCGACCGAGCAGCAGCTGCGCGTCGGTCGATGTCGCGTCGGCGCCACCGCGCCCGTAACAGGCGGGTCCGGGCTCGGCGCCCGCCGACTGTGGACCCACCCGGAACACGCCGCCCTCGTCGACGTACGCGATCGAGCCGCCGCCGGCGCCGATCGTGTCGATGTCGACCATCGGGACCATCGCCTGGTAGTCGCCAACCTTCGTGTCGAGCAGGTGCCGCATCCGCATCTGTCCGTCAGCTGCGACGCCGATGTCGGCCGACGTGCCGCCGATGTCGAGCGTGACAACGCTGTCGTAGCCGGACAGCTTGCCCGCCCAGATGCCTCCGATCAGACCAGCGACCGGGCCCGACATCAGCATGTTGACCGGTCGCTGAGTGGCCGACTCGACCGTGGCCATACCACCCGACGACTGCATGAGCTGGATTCCATGCTTGAAGCCTTCTTCGCGCACGGCCTGATCGAAGCGCCCCACGTACGTCGCCACCTTCGGGCCGACGTACGCGTTCAGGCACACCGTGGAGAATCGCTCGAACTCGCGGTACAGCGGCAGGACCTCATGCGACACCGACAGATAGGCCTCTGGAAACTCCTCGAGCACGATCTCCTTGACTCGCTGCTCGTGGGCCGGGTTCAAGTACGAGTGGAGCAGACAGACCGATATCGCCTCGACGCCGGCCGCTTTGAGCTCGCGGACGCGCTCGCGGACCTCCTTCTCGTCGAGCGGTTCGAGCACGTCGCCATGTGGCACCGTCACGCGCTCTTTGACCGTCAGCCGGTGGCGGCGCTTGACCAGCGGTCGCGACTGCCACGGCAGCTCCTGCTGAAGCGAGAAGTTGTACGGCTTCTTGTGGCGTGCGATGTGGAGAATGTCCCGGAACCCGTCGGTCGTGAGCATCCCAACCTCGGCGCCCGTGTGCGTCAGCGCGATGTTGGTCGCGACGGTCGTGCCATGCAGCAGATTGTCGACATCCGAGAGCGCGACGCCCGCCTTCGAGCACAACTCGCGGATACCCTCGACCGTCCCGCGGGCCGGATCATCGGGCGTGGACGGAACCTTGTCGACAGTCACGCTCCCGGACTCTTCGTCGACCAGGATCAGGTCCGTGAACGTTCGGCCAACGTCGACACCGATCCGTTTCATTCGTACTCCACCTCTCGTCGTTGCATGCCAGCTGTGTCAAGCGGCGCCATTGCCGAGCCCGCGACGCGTCGTTCGCAAAGTCGAGCCGCATCCTGTCAGGATCTCGCCGATCGTGCGCTGGAAGGGGCATTCGGCGTCCGCTGCGGGCGCTTGCCCGAGGGACGTACGGCGTATGAGAACCGGGAACCTCAGGATTATCGACGCGCGCCAGGCGCTAGTAGCCCGCGCCGGGCTGCGGCAGCCGTCAGCTCGAGCGCGAGCGCCATCGGCTCTACGACGGCGGGCCCGTCGGTGTGTCGGACCTCGACCGCCGAACACCCGTTAAGTACGGAGTCGACCGACCCCGACCCGAATCGCTCGACGATCGGCTCGAGCGCAGCGCTCCACCGTTCGGGCTTCGCGACGTCCTCGAACGACAGGTCGAGCACATCGACGGTCACGAGCTGCTCCTCGTGACCGAATGCCACGATCCGCGCGCGAAGCTCGGCTGCGATCGCGGCGTTGCGAGCAACGCCTGCGAACCGATGTCCCAGGCCGCCGAGATAGGCGGCAGTCATGCGTGTGATGCCGATGACAGGGAGCCGCGCGCTGCTCTCGAGGCGCTCGAGCGCAGGGTCGAGGACGCAATCGAGCACGATCGCGTCGTAGTCGCCCCACGGGGTGCGCATCACCTCGTCGTAGACCTCGTCCTCGGACCAGCGAATGTCCTCTTCGCTCTCCAGCGTGCGAGGGCCCTTCGGGAGATTCGCCATCGCGATGTCGAGCGGAGGCGGAGCGAGGAGCTTGTATCGCTGCTGGCGGCGCTCCAGCTCGTCTGATTCGAGCACGAGCGGTGTGACGGCGCGCAACTTCATCGCTCGACCCCGAGGCTCGCGAGCTTCGTGAGCTCGGCCGACGCCTGCGACGCCTCGGGCAGGCCGCGCACAAGCGCCTCGAGCTGCTCGGCACCGCTCGGACCGATCAGCCCGGCGACCTTGGCTCGGACCTCGTCCGAGCCGAGCGGGGCATTGTCGGCATCGCCGATCGGGTTGCTTACAGCGGCCGAGCGCCTGCCGTCGCTGGTCGAGATCGTGACGCGGGCGCCCCGCTCCGAGGGCAGCCGGCTCTCGAACTCTTCGGTGGCGCGGACGACGACGCGCCTCGCCAGCGCGACCGTCTCGGGATCGAGACGACGGGCCTCGTCCGTCGCGCGGGGGCCGAACTCGCCGGTACGTGCAGTCTCGGCGACGACGTAGGGGATCGAGAACATCGCGGCGAGCCGAGTCGGCCACTCCTTGCTGTCGAGGGTCGCGGCAATCGGGTACGTCTCGACGACCACCTCGCTGACGGCCGCCCGGTCAATCGGGCCAGCCTCGAACAGCTGCTGGACGGCGTCCGCGGCCGGGTGCGTGTACGCACACGCGGCATGACGTTTGAAGTAACCGCTGAGGATCTCGACGCGCTCGCCCAGATCCCGATCGAGTTCGCCGATGTCGAACTCGCCGAGAACCTCGCCGAATATGGCGGGAGCCGCGCCGTCGACGCCGGCGAGGCCGCTCCCGGCCAGGCGCGCTGCGGTCAGGCCCGCGAAGCTTGCCGAGCCAATCCACGCGTTGCGAACGAAGCTGCCGTTGAACGCAACCGAGAAATGGGGCGCGAGACTCTGCGCCGCGGCGGCGTCGATTGCAGCCGCGAGGCGCGCGCTGTCGAGCCGCAACAGGCAACCGGCGGCAGCGCCTGCACCAGCGACCCCCCACGTGCCGTGCGGATGGACGCCGGCGCGGAGGGTCGTGGCACGCCCGAAGCGAGCAGCGACCTCGTACCCGGCGACAAAGGCGTCGAGCCACTGCGCGCCTGTCGCCTCGACAGATGCGCCAAGCGCGAGGGCCGCGGGCAGAACATGCGCGCTGGGATGTCCGCGCGCATATTTGCTTCCCTCGTCGAGCTCGAGGCAGCAGGCCGCGGCTCCGTTCAGCACACACGCCGTGGCTTCGTCGGTCGAGCGCCCACCGGCGATCAACGGGACCGGACCGGGCTGAGGGTCCCATGAGGTGCGCAAGGCGACCAGCTCGGGCGTTGCCGCCCCCGCGGCTGCGACGCCCAGCGTGTCGAACAGGACGAGCAGGGCGCGCTCGGCGACATCAGCTCGCAGCTCGCTCCAGCGGACGGCCACGGCGTGTTCGGCTAGAGCGAGGACCGCCTCTCGGTAGCGCTCGTCCGTCTGCTCGCTCATGCGTCAAGCTTGCGGATCAGGTCGCGACCCACACGTTCCAGTTGATCGTTGCGGCCGTTGTAGTAGGCCGAGGAGACCTCCCAGACCCCGAGCGCCTCGAGCGCTCGAATCCTCTCGAGACAGTGCTCGGGCGGACCGGCGATCGCGAAGTCATCGATGAGATCGGGAGTGAGAAAAGCAGTGTGGTCCGCACTCGAGTCGAGGTGGCCCTCGTAGTAGTCGTAGTGTTGCGTCCTCGCGTCGACGAGTCGCGTCATCGTCTCGGGCATTCCGTGCTCGGCGTTGCGCTTCATCGTGTCGCCGATGTGATTCGCACACGCCGCTGCGGCCCACCGCACGGCGCTCTGCGCCGCATCGCGGTCATCGTCGACCTCGAGTCCGCACAGCACGGAGACGCGGACGGAGTCGGGGTCACGACCCGCGTCCCGGGCTCCGGTGCGGATGTGGTCGATCGCCCACGCAACGCTCTCGGAATGCACGCCGACGTAGATCATGACGATGTCGGCGAGGCCGCCCGCAGCGCGCAGGTTCTTCGGGCCGGTCGCCGACAGCGCGATCGGCACTTCCGGCCCCTGCTTGTGCCAGCGGAAGTGCACATCCGCCTCGTTGATCTGGACCGTTTCTCCCGCCATCAGCGAACGGATCACGGGCACCGCTGCCCGGAGCTCTTTCGTCGGGACCGGGTTCATCCCCATGGTCCGCACTGCGCTGTCGCCCCGGCCGAGGCCGAGGATCACGCGGCCTGGGTGAAGCTCGGCGAGCGTCGCGTTGACGGACGCGGTAACCGTTGGGTGCCGCGTGAACGGATTCGACACGGCCGTGCCCAGAACGATTCCGTCGGTCACCTCGAGGGCGCGCGCGATGTACACGTAACAGTCCTGCCAGAGGATCTGCGAGTCGACGAACCACGCGTGCGCGAACCCGGCTCGCTCGGCGATACCGACCGATTCCATGCAGCTGTGGAAGTCTTCCGCCAGAAACTGTGCGCCGAGCTTCACGATGTCACCTCCGTCACGGGTAGACGATCCTAGGCCATCGCGCTCCAATCGCCTACGTCGTGAAGGAGCGGGCCTCGCGGCGCGGGTGTGCAAGCGCCAGCAACTCGAGCTCGGGTGCAGAGGCATGGAGGCGCGACAGAGCCGTCTCGACGGCCAGTGCCCCAGCGCGAGCCAGCGAGGGATGCAGCCGGGCGAGCAGACGCTGCGCGCCCTGCGCGGAGATCGCGCCGAGTCGCAACGCGGCTGAGAGACTGCTGCTCGCTGCGCCGCGGAGCGAGATCAGCACCGCCTCCTCGTCGGTCAGGCCGAGCGCCCGGGCGAGCGCGCCCTCGACCACTGCCAGATGGCCTTCACACCTTCGAGTGCGTACGGCACCCGCGAGATCGCGGGCGAGCGAGTCGGCCGTGAGATCCGCAGTGAGGCGCGCGAGCTGGCGCCCGCACCGAACCGACGCCAGGCGGGTGCCCGGCGTCAGCTTGCGCGCGTCGATGCAGGCGTCGAGTGTCAACAACGAATCGACCGACACAGCTCGGGCGGCGTGCGCGACAACGACCCCGTCGAGCGGCGCGACGGCGCCACAGACGTACGACTCGACAAACTCCTCCAGCTCGGCCTCCGACGGAGCTCCCGCACCCTCGACGAGAGCCTCGAGACCCGCTGAATGCGCGAATCGGCCGGAGGGCAGAGCGCTGTCTGCCAGCTGGAGCGCCGAGAGAAAACTTGCAGCATCCATCGATGCGGGACCCTAACCTCGGCCCTGCGATCGCGCGCACGATCGTGTCGAGTTACTCAACGTGCGTTCGACGCTAGGGCAGTACTCCCGCGAAAACAACGACGACGGAGGATTCTTGTGCGGTACGTGTTCCTCATCTACCTGGACGAGGACGAGCTCCCGGATGAGGGTACGGCCGAGCTCATCGAGGAGTGGGGTCGCTACGACGACTTCAGCCGCGAGGCCGGGAAGCGTCAGCTGTTCGAGACGGCAGACGCCCTCCAGCCTGCGGCGACAGCAACGACCGTGCGTCTCCGCGACGGTGAGTCGCTGGTGACGGACAGGCCATTCGCGGAGACGAAGGAGCAGCTCGCCGGTTTCTACGTGCTGCATTGCGACGATCTCGACGAAGCGCTCGCCCTGGCGGGGAAAATTCCCGGTGCTCGGCACGGCGTCGTCGAGGTTCGTCCGGTCGTCGAGTATGGGCTCGCTCGTAACCCCGACTTTCTCGAGGAGGCTCGCGCGAGCGGACGCCGATGAGCGATGCGCATGCGGCGATTGACCAGATCTTTCGTGAGGAGAACGGCCGCGTCATCGCAGCTCTCGCACGGCGGTACCGCGATCTCGATGCAGCGGAGGAGGCTGTCCAGGACGCCTACCTCGAGGCTCTCCGCATTTGGCCGAGCAAGGGTACGCCGGCCAACCCGGCTGCGTGGATCACGACGGTGGCGCAACGACGGGCGATCGACCGCCTGCGCCGCGACGTCACGTACGCGTCGCGGCTCGAGACGCTCGCCGCCGAGGAGACGATGCGGGTAGATACAGACGACAGCAATGAGGCAAGCGTGCGTGACGAACGACTCGAGCTCATCTTCGCCTGCTGCCACCCGGCGCTCGCCCGCGAAGCGCAGGTCGCGTTGACCCTACGAACGGTCGGACGGCTGACCACCGGCGAGATCGCCCGGGCGTTCCTCGTGCCCGAGGCGACGATGGCGCAGCGGCTCGTCCGGGCCAAGCGGAAGATCCGCGACGCCGGCATCCCGTTTCGCGTCCCGCCGCCGGCGGAGCTGCCCGACCGCCTCGACTCGGTGCTCGCCATCGCGTACCTGATCTTCAACGAGGGCTACTCGGCTTCGGCGGGTGATGACCTCGTCCGCGACGAGCTGATCGAGGAGGCACTCCGGCTCGGGCGGATCCTCGCAGTGCTGATGCCCGACGAGCCGGAGGTCCTGGGCCTGCTCGCCCTGATGGAGATTCACCACTCGCGGACGCCGGCCCGCGTCTCCGCGAACGGAGAACTGCTGATGCTAGAGGAACAGGACCGATCGCTCTGGGATTCCGAGCGGATCGCGGAGGGAACGCGCCTGGTGGTACGCGCCCTCAGGCTGCGCCGGCCAGGCCCGTACCAGCTGCAGGCTGCAATCGCGGCGCTCCACGCCGAGGCGCCTACAGCAGAGGAGACCGACTGGGTTCAGATCGCGACGTTGTACGCGGAGCTCGCGCGCCTGCTCCCGACACCCGTGGTGGAGCTGAACCGGGCGGTCGCGATCGCGATGGCCGACGGCCCTCGTGCCGGCCTCGAGCGGCTACCGGCGCTCGAGGACGAGCTAGACGGCTACCGACTGTTCCACGCCGCTCGTGCCGACCTCCTCCGCCGGGCGGGTCACTCCGCCCTCGCGCGCGCAGCGTCCGAGCGACCGCTCGAGCACACGCGGAACGAGCGCGAACGCCGCTATCTGGAGCGCCGCGTGAGCGAGCTGCCGGCCTAGTGCGAGTGTTCCGTGGTGTCGTCGGACGGCTCGTGCACGTGGCCCGCGAGGGGGCGCATACGCGCGAGCGGGCGCTGTTCGAACTGCGCTTCGACGCCCTCTAGCTGCAGCCCATCGAGGGTGCGTGTCGCGACGGCGCGGCTCGTTGTGATCGGCACCACAAGCTCGTCTCCGACGACCTCCGCCGGCACGTGTTGATTGCCGAATGCGTGGCCGATCCGTAGTGCCGCCGCGACGCGTGCCTCGGAGTCGAGGTGCGCGCTGATGGTCACGCGCATCACCTCCTCGGGCGTTCGCGCCACAACAACGATCGTCGAACCATCGTCAGCGAGCACAGCCCCGTCGCGCAGGAACGAACCCCTCGGGAGATCGACCGCCCCGTCGAGCCCCGCCTCCGAGACGAGCCGCAAGCGACGCTTCGACGCGTCGGCCGCGGCGACGAATACCGGATCTGCTCGGCGCCCCATGAACGCCGGATCCGCGCGATCTCCGAGGATCTCGCGACACCGGAGTGAGTCGGTCGAGCGCGGGCTGTCCACAGCCGGCACGCTACTTCCGCCGCCGCGGCGGCGCTGCGCCTAGGAGCTCTTGCCGCAGCCGCGCCCACGCGGCATCGACGGCGCGTCGGGCATCGGCTGCCCGGCCGGCGAGCACGCGCACGCTGACTCCGGCTGACTTCGGCAGCGCACCGGCCCCGGCGACCACAGAGGTGTCTGTCGCCAACTCGCGATCGATGGATGTCGCGGCTCGCTCGACGTCGAGGTGAGGCGCGACTGCAATCAGCGTCCCGAGATAGGCGTGCTGGCCCAGGACACCGCGGGCGCGCGGCGAGCGGCGCGACGGCTCGAGCTCGAGAGCGTCGACACAGATCTCGGCACCGCTGAGATCCCGCACCGAGGTCGTGAGGCGCACACGCTCGTACGCGAAGCGCTCGCGCTCGAGGTGCCTTCCGGGTGCCAACAGCTCGCACGCGACGAACGCGGCATTCTCGCCGAGCTCGACCGCAATCTCCTGCTCGACGCGCGCACCCGCGTGCGGAATCAGCGTGTCGGGAATCAGCTCGGCGTAGGCGCCGTCGGCAAGCCGGACACACGTGGACTGACGCGCGTCTGCGCCCGGCCCGGCGTAGACCTTCGTAGCCGACTGCGTCGTGAGATGTACGCGCGCCTCGCGCTCGACCGTAAGCGACACGAGCAAGTCGTCCTCTGGGAAGAGGCCGCCGGTCGGATTCTGAACGTAGATAAACGGCAGATCCGGAACAGCTGGATCGAGGTACATGGGCACCGTCATCCGCAACGGGAACCGCTGCCGCCGTTCGACGACCGCCGTTCGACCGTCGCCGCGCCGCGCAAGCGTCAGCTCGAGCAAGCCACTCACGATCTTGGCTCCTCGGCCTCGGACCCGGCCCGCGGGCTACGCGAGCTCTGCATGCCGGAAGCAGTCCACAACGTGATCGTTAACGAACCCGGCCGCCTGCATGAACGCGTAGGCCGTCGTCGGGCCGACGAAACGGAACCCACGGCCCTTGAGCTCCTTGCTCATCCGGGTGGAGAGATCGGTCTTGGCGGGCAGCTCGCTGAGTTCGCGCCAGCGATTCTGGATCGGCACGCCGTCGACGAAGCTCCAGAGATACGCGTCGAGGCTCCCGAACTCCTCCTGCACGTCGAGAACCGCCTGGGCGTTCGCGATCGTCGACTCCACCTTCAGCCGGTTCCTGACGATGCCGGAATTCGACAGCAGACGCTCTCGCTCAGCCGCCCCGAACCTGGCCACGGTCGCAGGGTCGAACCCGGCGAACGCGCTGCGGTAGCCCTCGCGTTTGCGCAGAATGGTCACCCACGAGAGACCGGCCTGGGCGCCTTCGAGCGTGAGCATCTCAAAGAGCCGGCGGTCGTCGTGAACGGGAACACCCCACTCCTCGTCGTGGTACGCGAGATAGGAAGGATCGTCGAGCGGAGCCCACGCGCAGCGCACGGTCGCGTCAGCCTCAGGCGGGCTGCGCAGGCGCGGCAGCGTCGTCGAATAGCACGGCCCGCAGCAGATGGTCGAGAACGTCCTCGACACCACCGTTGCGGAGATCGGTAAATACGGTGGGCCGCTCGGGTCGCACGACCTCGAGATCGCGGCGCATCCGTTCGAGATCGGCACCAACGTGCGGGGCCAGGTCGACCTTGTTCACGACGAGAAGATCAGCCTGCGTGATGCCCAGGCCACGCTTGCGCGGGATGTCGTCACCAGCGGCCACGTCGATCACGTACAGCCAGTGATCCACGAGATCGGAGCTGAACGTCGATGCGAGGTTGTCGCCGCCAGACTCGATGAGCAGTACGTCGAGCGCGTGGAGGGCCTCGAGCTGCTCGGCGACCTCGAGGTTGGCCGAGGGGTCCTCGCGGATCGCGGTGTGGGGGCACGCCCCGGTCTCGACCCCGACGACGAGCTCCGGGGCGATCAGCCCACCCTGCTGGAGCCGCTCCGCGTCCTCGGTCGTGACGAGGTCGTTGGTGATGACCGCGCTGACGAAGCCCCGTAACTGAAGAAGGGGCAGCAGGCGCTCGACCAGGCGCGTCTTGCCGGAGCCGACCGGCCCACCGATCCCGATGCGAACTGCCGTCGCCATCTACTTGAGCACGTACAGTGGCCCGAGCGGAACGCGCTCGAGCGGCTCGCAGGTGCAGAGCTCACCGTCGACCTCGACGCGGTAGGTCTCAGGGTCGACCGTGATGTCGGGCAGCGCGTCGTTCCACACGAGATCCTTCTTCTGCAGCGTCCGAGTGCCCTTCGGCGCGACTGCGCGGCTGCGGAGCCCCAGCCGCTCGGGTATCCCCGCATCGATAGCGGCGCCGGACATGAACGTGACGGACAGTGCTTCCTTGGCACGACCGAACGCGCCCCACTGCGGCCGATACGTGAGCGGCTCACAGGTCATCAGCGAGGCGTTCGACTCGCCCATCACCGACCAGGCTGGGAAGCCGCCCTTGAAGACCACCTCGGGCTTGATTCCGAAGAACTTCGGCTCCCAGAGCACGATGTCAGCGAGCTTGCCCTGCTCGAGCGAGCCGATCTCGTGATCGATCCCGAAGATCCTCGCGGCGTTCAATGTGTACTTCGCGATGTAGCGCTTCACGCGTGTGTTGTCGTTGCCGGAGCCGTTGTCCTCCGGCAGCGATCCGCGCTCGCCCTTCATGTGGGCCGCCACCTGCCAGGTGCGGGCGATCGTCTCGCCGATCCTTCCCATTCCCTGCGAATCGGAGCCCATGACGCTGATCGCCCCAAGATCGTGGAGGACATCCTCGGCCGCGATCGTCTCGCGCCGGATACGCGACTCGGCGAACGAGACATCTTCGGGCACGCGCGGGTTGAGGTGATGGCAGACCATCACCATGTCGAGGTGCTCGTCGAAGGTGTTGACCGTGAACGGATTCGTTGGGTTCGTCGACGAGGGGAGGCAGTTCGCCTCACCTGAAACGCGGATGATGTCTGGCGCGTGGCCGCCGCCCGCTCCCTCCGAGTGGTAGGTGTGAATGGTGCGGCCACCGATCGCGTCGAGCGTCCGTTCGAAGAAGCCGGACTCGTTCAGCGTGTCGGTGTGGATCTGAACCTGAACGTCGGTCTGATCTGCCGCGTCGAGCGCCGCATGGATGACCGCCGGCATGGCGCCCCAGTCCTCGTGGATCTTGAGTCCGATCGCCCCGGCGGCGACCTGCTCCAGCAGCGGCTCAACTCTGTTTGCGCTGCCGTTCGAGAGAAAGCCGAAGTTGAGCGGAAAGGCCTCGGCCGCCTGCAGCATCCGGTGGAGGTTTTCGGTTCCGGACGAGCAGATCCCCACCGTGACCGGCCCGAGACCGCCGCCGATCATCGTCGTGACGCCGGCCGAGATGGCCTCTTCGCAGAGCCCCGCGCTGTCGAAGTGCACGTGGACATCGATTCCACCCGCAGTCGCGATCATGCCCTCGGCCGATCGAACGTCGGTGCCCGCGCCGACCACCAGATCCGGGTGGACGCCATCCATGATGTCCGGGTTGCCTGCCTTGCCGATGCCCGCGATGCGCCCGTCCTTGATGCCGATGTCGCACTTGACGATTCCCTCGGCCGCGTCGATCAGCACGACGTT
>JAUVPB010000266.1 GCA_030598925.1 Actinomycetes bacterium | reverse complement strand
CTGTCTGAGATCGACGGGGTCGAGGCGGTCGAGATCGAGGAGGTATTCGACCGCTGGACGCGCGCCGACGTCAGCGCGAAAGGCCTGCGGCAGCTGCGCCAGGTCGGCGTCGCGTGAGCGAGGCGCCCGAATACTGGGAGGTCTTCGCGCGAGAAGACGCCGGGGTTCCGCTCCGCCACGTCGGTGCGGTGGAGGCGACCTGCGCCGATGACGCCAACGTGTACGCGCGCACGCTCTACGACGAGTTCCGCTGGATCGAGATGCTGGTCGCGCCGCGGCGGGCCCTCATCACCGTCGTTCGCCCCGTTTGATGGCCGGGTTCCTCGCCCTCGGCCGCACGCGCTACGACGAGCCTTTGAGTCAGGTCGGACGAATCGAGGCTGATCCGAGCGACGCGCCGAGTGCCGCCCAAGACCAGTTCGGCGACGGTCTGATCGAGCTCTCGCTGCTGCCCGAGAGCGAGGTCGTCTGGGTGCTCCGAGACGAGACAGCTGATGAGTAGCGACGTCGCGCTCGCCAACCTCGTCGTCGTTCTCGCCGACAACAAGTACTTCCTCGGGCGTCGCGTCTCGGAGTGGTCGATCGCCGCGCCGACGCTCGAGGCCTCGGTCGCGTGCGCCGCGATCACGCAGGAGGAGCTTGGCCACACGCGGCCGCTGTACTCGTTCATCGAGCAACTGGACGTCCCGAACGCTCCCGCACCGCTCGAACGCGAAGATGATCGCGACCGGATGTACTGCCTCTCGTGCCTCCGCGAGCAATTTCCGTCGTGGGCCCACGCGATGGTGGCGCTGTTCCTCGTCGATGCTGCGCTGACGCTGATGCTCGAAGGGCTCACGCAGGGCGACAATGCGGTGCTCCGACGGCGAGCCGCACGACTCGTGGCCGACGAGCCCGTGCACCAGATGTTCGCCGCGAGCAGAATTCGCGAGCTGGGCGCCGGCACGTCCGCCGAGCTGCTCAGACGCGCCGTCGATCAGATGCTGCCGGAGCTCCTGTGCTGGTTCGGCCCGCCCGGCGAGCCCGGGGTCGCCGACCTGCGCGCCGCCGGCTTCGTCGTGCTCGACAACGACGGGCTGCGCCAGGCCTTCCTCGAGCGCGTCGCCCCGCCGCTCTGCGATGCTGGCGTCGAGCTCGGCGTAGAGTGGAGCGCCGAACACGAGTGTTGGGAGTACCCCGAGCTGCCATGGGAAAGCTGGAACAGCCTGGAACGCCGCCTCGAAGCGACGACGGGGGCAGCGACGTGAGCTGCGTCTGGTGCAGCTCCACCGACGTGGAGCGCCTCGGGGAGTTCGGCCCCGGGCTGATGACCGAGCAGTGGTATTGCACGGCTTGCCGCAGCCCGTTCGAGCTGATCAAGGAGCGCGGCTAGTGGCGAACCTGGTGTCGTTCGAAGGCGCGGCCCCGGATGTCGCCGACGACGTGTTCCTCGCGCCAACTGCTTCGCTGGTCGGCAAGGTGACGATGGGGCCGGGCTCGAGCGTCTGGTTCGGCGCGGTCCTGCGCGGCGACTTCGACCGCATCAGCGTCGGCGCGGGCACCTCGGTTCAAGACAACTCGGTGCTGCACGCGGCTCCCGGCCTACCGACAATCGTCGGCGAGAACGTGATTGTCGGCCACGGCGCGATGCTCGAAGGGTGTGTGATCGAGGACGGCGTCGTGCTCGGGATGGGCTGCATCGTCCTGCAGCGCGCTCGTGTTGGCAGAGGCGCGATGATCGCCGCCGGCGCCGTGGTGAAGGAAGACCAGGAGATCCCGGCAGGTCACCTGGCGGTCGGGACGCCGGCCCGCGTAGTCAAGGAGCTTTCCGGCAGCTCGGCCGCCTGGGTCGCGGAGGCCGCACCGGCCTACCACGAGCTGATGCGACGCTACGAGACGCACGAGATCCTCGAGCAAGGAGCACGCTGATGTCCGATCAACGGAGGGAATTCCATGTCTCAGTCCACCGCTGACTCGCAGGAGACGCTGGTCGGCTACGACGCGCGTGACGGCGTCGCCTACCTGACGCTGAGCGACCCGCCGGCCAACACGTACACCCACGAGATGATGCGCCAGCTCGACGAAGCGATCCTGCAGGCGCGCTTCGACGAGGACGTTCACGTGATCGTCGTCACCGGGCTCGGAGAGAAGTTCTTCTGCGCCGGCGCCAACATCGACATGCTCCAGACCGCCGATCCGACGTTCAAGTACTACTTCTGCCTCCACGCGAACGAGACGCTCAACCGACTCGAGCAAACACCGAAGCTCGTGATCGCGGCGCTCAACGGTCACACCGTGGGCGGTGGTCTCGAGATCGCGATGGCCGCCGACTTGCGGATCGCCAAGAAGGACGCCGGCAAGCTCGGGCTCCCCGAGGTCAACCTCGGCGTGTTGCCGGGCACGGGCGGTACGCAGCGCCTGGCCCGGATGGTCGGAAAGTCACGCTCGATCGAGCTGATGGTCACAGGCAGCCTCGTAAGCTTCGAGGAAGCGCAGGAGCTTGGCTGTGTCAACCAGATCCTCGAGGGGGACGACTTCGCAGCGCAGGTCCACGAGTACGTCACGCAGTTCTGCCCACCGAACAAGGCATCCAAGGCTGTCGGGCGCATCAAGCGCGCGGTGCAGGCCGGGGTCGAGGTGCCGCTCGAGGCAGGACTCTCGATCGAGCGCGAGCTCCAACAGCAGCTGTTCCAGAGCAGCGACGCCGGCGAGGGCCTCAACGCCTACGTGGAGAAGCGCAAGCCCGAGTTCAAGGGCGCGTAGCGAGTCGGCGCGGGCCTAGCGTCGGCGCGGGCCTAGCCGGCGGCGCCCGGGCGCAGATCGACCGGCGCCTCGGCTGAGCGCAAGCGGAAGCGCTGGATCTTGCCCGTTGTCGTCTTGGGCAACTCGTCGACGACAACCACGCTGCGCGGGCGCTTGTAGCCTGCAAGCCGCGCTCGGCAGAACTCGATCAGCTCATCGGCGGCGATCTCCTGCCCGGGCATCGCGATGACGTATGCGACGGGGCGCTGACTGCCGAGATCGTCCGGCTCGCCAACGACCGCGGCCTCGAGCACCGTGGGGTGCTCGATCAGCACACCCTCCACCTCCGTTGGCGAGACCCATTCACCCCTGACCCGGAGCATGTCGTCGCTACGCCCGAGATAGGTGAAGTAGCCATCGTCGGAGCGCGTGTAGAGGTCGCCGGTTCGGAGCCACTCTCCGACGAACGTCGCTCGTGTCGCGCGCGCGTCACACCAGTAGCCGGCTGCGAATGACTCTCCCTTGATCTCGAGGTGGCCGGCCGCGTCGGCGCCCACGACGTCGCCGGTGTCGTCGACGAGTCGCGCCTCGTAGCCGGGTACCGTAGTGCCGCTCGTACCGGGCCGCACCTTGCCGGGTCGGTTCGAGATGAAGATGTGCAGCGCTTCGGTCGAGCCGATCCCGTCAAGGATCTCGACCCCGAAACGTTCCCGGAACGCGCGCCACGTCTCGGCCGGGAGCGGCTCCGCGGCGGAGACCGCGAGCCGGGTCGACTCGAACGTCTTCTCGGGCAACTCGGCCGCGAGGATCGCTGCGAACAGCGTCGGGATGCCATAGAAGAGCGTCGGCCTCTCGGACTCGACGATCTGCTGGATCACCTCCGGGCTGAGCGGCCGCG
>JAUVPB010000133.1 GCA_030598925.1 Actinomycetes bacterium | reverse complement strand
GGGAGTTCCTTCAGGACGACCTGGTCTCGCAGGTACCGGCAGAAACACTGCGCGATTTCGGCATCGAGCAGCCGAGGCTCGTCGAGGCAGACGTCGCGAGCGGCGACAAGTTCTTCTCGAAAGCAGAGGAGCGGGAGGAGCTCCGGGAGCGGCTACCTAGCGTCGCCTGCGTCGAGATGGAAGGCGCGGCCGTCGCACAGGTCTGCCACGAGCACGAGGTTCCGTTCGTGGTGCTGCGCACGATCTCCGACGCCGCCGACGAAGCCGCGTCGGTCGACTTCCCGAGCTTTCTCGAGCAGGTCGCGAGCGCGTACTCCCACGGCATTCTCGAGAAGCTCGTACCGCGCCTGCACCGCGGCGACTCGGACATGCCCTAGCCGCGTGGGCGCGGCCCGCTGAGACCTGCGTTACGTGTCGCGGAGCGTGGCGAGCAAGGTGCCGCCGTGCGCCGGTTGACCATCAGCCCGCAAGGCGTCGACCAGAAAGCCGGGGTAGTGGGGGAGGAACCGCTGCTCACGCCAGTGCTTGACGTTCGCCGAGCCCTTGAGCGCGCGTTCGTAGCGGTACGTGGGGATCTGCTGCCGGTCGCCCCTGACGTCTCGACCGTCGAGATGGCGGATGGTCACCCGAAACCCTTCGATTCGTTCGATCTGCCGTTCTACGCTTCGGACTGTCGCCACGTAGCTCGCTTCCGTGCCTCACGGTCGTCGTGCAGTTGGTCGGAGCAAGGGTAGTTGCCGGGCCAGAGGGCAAAGGTGCGGCGGGCGAGGGCACGGGAGCCCGGACCCCCGGCATGTGGTAAAAGCTGGAACCCGTGCGACGCATGACACAGCAGAAACCCGCGCCCGGCGAATGGGGGGCACACCGGAGGCCGTTGTTCCGGTGAGCACGGTGCCGGAACTGATCTGGCTCGGTGAGGACGCCGCGCGAGACGTCACGCTGGTTGGCGGCAAGGCCGGGTCACTAGGGGAGCTGGCGGCGACGCACCGGGTTCCTCCCGGGTTCGTGCTGACGACGAGCGCCCACGAGCGGGCGCAACGCGAAGGTGCTGAGGGCCTGCTCGACCTGATCGGAGAGGCCTACGCGGCGCTCGCGGACGAGGTCGGCAGCGCCGATCCACGTGTCGCCGTGCGCTCTTCGGCCGTCGACGAGGACGGGGCCGAGGCGTCGTTCGCCGGGCAGCACGCCACGTTTCTGAACGTGTCCGGCGCGGATGCTGTCGCGCGTGCCGCCGCCGCGTGCTTCGAATCGGCTGTCGTCGATCACGCGCTCGAGTACCGGGAGCGTCACGGGCTCGATACCGAATCGGTACGCATGGCTGTGCTCATCCAACAACTCGTGCCCGCAGATGCATCGGCCGTCGCGTTCAGCGCACACCCCGTCTCGGGCAATCTCGACGAGGTCGTCATCAACGCGAGCTGGGGCCTCGGAGAGGCTGTCGTCAGCGGTCTGGTCACGCCGGACACGTACGTCGTCGACAAGAGCGATCTGTCGGTGACGTCGCGCTGGATCAGCGAGAAGGAAACCATGACCGTGCCGATCGATGGCGGCACCTCCGAGCAGGACGTTCCTCCGCACCTGAAAGAGCAGCCCGCCCTCACCGACACCGAGATCGTCGAGCTCGCGAAGCTCGCGCTCGATCTCGAGCAACGTTCGGGTCACCCCGTCGACGTCGAGAGCGCATTTCACGCCGGCCAGCTCTATGTTCTGCAATCGAGACCGATTACGACACTCGGGTCGTGAAACGACCGACGTAACGACAGCACCCTGACCACCAGCATCCACGGAGGCCACGATGAACAGTGACGTGAACGAGAGGCGCATTCCGATCCCGCCGGATTTTCCTGTCGAGTGGGAGGAGCCGAGTGACGCCGATCGGTTCTTCGAGCGCGAGCTTCAGCACATTCCGGGGCAGATGACGACGCTCAACCACTCGATGGCGGCAACGTTGTACAAGGTCGGCTTCAACGGCGGTTGCGCACACTACGAGCTGCCTGTTCGCAACACCTTCCGCCGGATCAACACCTACGGGTACCAGTCGATCGGCCCCGTATCGCATGACCCAGCAGAGCTGGAGGAGCTCGGGCGCCGCGCCGAGCAGAACCTCGGGGCGGCCATGGGCGACATGCTCGAAGCCTGGTACAACGAGACCCTGCCGGAGGTCCAAAAATCGCTCGAGTTCTGGGAATCATTCGATTTCGAGAGTGCGTCCAACGACGAGCTCGCGCACCATCTGGACGCGAGCCTGGAGCATTTCGGCCGTGTCTGGGAACTGCACTTCATCACGGTCATACCCGTGCTCGTCGGCATGAGCATGTTCGACGATCTCTACGCCGAGGTCATCGGCGGCGACGACCGGTTCGCGTCGTTCCGCCTGCTCCAGGGCTTCGACAACCACACGCTCGAGGCGGACCGGGCGCTGTACGCGCTCAGTCGGGCCGCGCGCAACTCGGACGAGATCAGAGCGGCCCTGTCCGAGAACGACACCGACGCTGTCCTCACAACGCTCGAGAGCTCGGACGAGGGCTCGCGTTTCCTGCAGCGGCTCCGTGCCTATCTCGAGGAATGGGGCAAGCGCCACGATGGGCACTTCGCGTTCGAGATCCCGTCCTGGATTGAGGATCCGACACCCGTTGTCGAGAACCTGCGCGACTACGTCGACCAGCCCGAGCGCGATCCGGCGGCGGAGCTCGCCGAGCTCGCCGCCGAGCGGGAACGAGCGCTCGCTGACGTGCGCGCCCGACTCGAGCAAGAGCCTGCCGAGACGCGTGACAAGTTCGAGTTCTTCTTGAAGGCAGCACAGGACGGCACGATCCTCCAAGAAAACCACAACTTCTGGATCGACGGCCGTGCCAGCTACGAGACGAGGCAGGTAATCAAGGGATTTGCGGCACGGCTCGCCGCCGACGGTGTGATCGACTCCGTCGACGATGGGCACCATCTGACAATGGAGGAGACTCGCGAGGGGCTCGTCTCGGGACGAGACCTGCGCGCCCTGGTTGCTGATCGCAAGGCGGAGCTCGCGCTATTCGCGAGTGTGCAGGAGCCGCCGGTTCTCGGAACGTTCCCACCCGGCCCGCCGCCCGATGACCCGGTCGCCCGCGCCATCTTCAAGATGTTCGGTGGCGTCCCACCGGAGAGTGAGGAGGTTGACGTCATCACCGGCATGGCCGGCTCGGCCGGTCGTGCTAGCGGCCCGGCACGCGTGATCGAGTCGCTGGCGAACGCGGGCGAGCTCCAGGCCGGCGAGGTTCTCGTGGCCGCGACGACATCACCGCCGTGGACGCCGTTGTTCGCGACGGCCGCCGCCGTCGTGACCGACACGGGTGGCATCCTCAGCCACTGCGCGGTCGTGGCCAGGGAGTACGGTATTCCGGCAGTGGTCGGGACGAAGCGCAGCACCGCATCGATCAAGACCGGCGACCTGGTCGAGGTCGACGGCGACGCGGGCACGATTCGTATCGTCGGGAGTCACTAGATCAACTCCGAACTGGCGTCTCATCGCAGCGGGCGGGCGGTGCTGATTGCAGTAGCGCTCGCAGTGATCCTTGGACCGCTGAACTCGACGATGATCGTGGTCGCGCTACCGCCCATCATCGAGGACTTCAACACCGATCTCGAGGCGGCCGGCTGGCTCGTGACGGGCTACCTGATCGCACTGGCGGCCCTTCAGCCTGTGACCGGCAAGATCGGAGATCGGTTCGGTCGGCGCCGGATGATGTTCATCGGGCTCACCATGTACGCAGCTGTCTCGCTCGGAGCAGCGCTCGCGCCGAGCCTGGTCACGCTCATCCTGTTCCGCGTGCTTCAGGGTGTGGCTGGCGCGATCATTCTGCCGAACGGCCTCGCACTCATGCGCGAGATTATCTCTGTCGACCGACGCGCTTCGGGCTTCGGGCTGCTCGGTGCCGCAATCGGCATCGCCGCCGGCCTAGGCCCGACGCTAGGCGGGCTATTGGTCGCCGCCGCCGACTGGCGCGCCGTCTTCTACGTGAACGTGCCGATCATCGCGCTCGGGCTGTTCATGGTCTGGCGTTTCGCTCCGAAGCAGGACACCACCACCCCGGGCACCGTTGTGCGGGTGGGCACCCGACTCGTGACCGTTCCGAGGAGCGCGAGCGCGGCTGAGCAGCGACCGTTCGATTTCCTCGGCTCCGTGCTGCTCTCGGTCGTGCTCGTGGGCACCGCGCTCCTGGTCCTCCAGGGACGAGACACCCTGTCGGTAGCGGCCATCGCGGTCATCGCGCTAGCGCTGCTCGTGGCGGTTGCGGTGCTCGTGCGCCACGAGTTCGCTCACCCGGATCCCGTGATCCATCCGCGGCTCTTTCGCAACCGGCCTTTCACGGCGGCCACTGGTGGGGTCTGCCTCAGCAACCTCTCCTTCTACACGACGCTGATCGCCGTACCAATAGTGCTCGCGACGAACTTCGACTGGTCGAGCGTTCAGATCGGGCTCGCGCTGACGTTGCTCTCTGGCCCGGCGATCGTCTGTGCGCCGCTGGGCGGTCGGTTGGCGGACCGTATCGGCCGTCGTGCGCCGGCCGTCGGTGGCCTGGCGATCGCGACGATTGGGCTCCTACCGCTTGCGATCCTCGGCGACGAGAACACCGGTGTTCTACTCGCGAGTCTGCTGGTGGCCGGAGCCGGGTTCGGCCTGGCTCTGGCGAGCCATCAGACCGTTGCCGTCGAATCCGTACCGGCCGAGGACGCGGGCGTCGCCTCGGGGCTCTTCTCGACGGGCCGCTACATCGGTAGCATCGTCGGCTCGATGGCGCTCGCAGTGTTGCTCGTGACGACGACGGCGGGCACGACCGGATTCCAGTCGGTGGCCGTGATGACGACCGTGGCTGCCTTGCTCGCCACGCTCGTCAGCATGGGGCTTCCCGGTCGGAAGGACGCCGCCGCCTGGAAGGCACGCGCGGCCTGAAGCCGCTCGCCGCGGCCCGCGCCGCGCTAGCCGGCGACGGCTGCGCGCAACTGGCGCCAGAGCCGTGGCCCCGCGCCCGCGAGAGCCTCGCGTGGGACGTTGACGAGAGCGACGCCCAGGACGGCGAGCACCATGCCGAACAGGACGAGCGCGGTCGGCACGTTCCCGCGGGCGATCTCGACGATCACCGCCACGCCCGGGACGAGGAACAGCGCCGCCGACGCGCGCGCTGCCGTCATCCGACCGAGAGCGATGAAGAAGAAGACGAAGCCGAGGCCGCTGATGGGTCCCATCCAGAACAGGGAGGCCCACAACTCGCCGGAGCTCCAGTTGGTAGACGCCACGCCGTCGATCGCGAAACCGGCGACCAGTAGGAGGACACCGGCCACGACGAACTGGGTCGCCGTGAAGCTGAGCAAGTCCAGCTCGTCTCCACGCCGCGTCGAGAAGGCACGGAGCATCAGCGTGCCGATGGCCCAGCCGAGAGCCCCGGCGACCCCCAGGCCCACTCCGAGCAGGAGTTGCGTCGTGTCTGTCCCGCCGCCGAGCTGCGAGGACACCATCAGGATCACGCCTCCGAAACCGATCGCGACCCCGAGCAGGGCATGCAGCGATAGGCGCTCCCGCAGCAGGAACCAGCCGAGCACGACCACGAACAGGGGAGCTGCATTGACCACTATCGCGGCGTTGCCGGGGCCGGCTCGCGCTACCGCTTCGGTTGTACCCCAGTGTGGGAGCGCCACCATGATCAGGCCCGTCAGCACCGCCCAGCCCAGCATGTAACCGCGGGGCCAGGTCGAGCGGGCGAAGAGCGCGATGGCAACAAGCAACACCGCTCCGCCGGCAACCCGCAACCCGGATAACAGCACGGTCTCGGTGTGCTCGCCGGCGACCTCGGTCGGCCAGTAGCCCGTTCCCCAGATGAGAACCATCGCGCCGAGTAGCGCAAACGTGCCGTACTGCGTGGCGGGTCGAGTCATCCGTCTAGGCGAGCGGGCGCGTTCGGACGGCTGGTCGCCTCCATGGACACGGGGCCGAAGTCTACGTCTCTTCCCTCGGAGTCCCCCTTGCCGGAACGGGAGGAGACCCGTCGGGAGACGCCTGCAAGCGACCGGTACGGTTGACCGATATGAGGCGCGCGCTCTTTGGCCTTTTGGTCGTATGGCTCGGACACAGAATCCGGCCCTCGCTCGAGCTCCGACCCTATTCCGTGCGCGTCGAGACCGAGCCAGCGGAGCTGGCGCGCGAGCTGCGACAGCGGCTCAGCGACGGCGGCGACGTACTGACCGAGGACGAACACTCGCTCATCGCACGCTTCAGCGGCGCGGCCGGCGCGTACAGCTGGAGCACGCTCGAGCACGTGCGGTTCACGCCAGGCCAGGTCGACTTCGAGCACCTTGCCGGCAGCTTCCGTTCAGCGCACGAGCAGTTCACGTTGCAGCCGCAAGACGGTGCGACGCGCTTCACGCACACCGGGCACTTCACGATGCCCGGTGGACTATTGGGTTGGGTGCTCGGCCTGCTCTTCGCGCGACGCCTATTCGAGGAGCACGTCGCCGAGCACATGAATGCGGCCGTCGCCCGTCATGCCTCCGAAGACTCGAGCAACGCCTCGAGCCGCTCGACGAACGGGACCTGAGCAGGGTTGAGGAGCTGCCGAGCCTCGCTCGGCGAGCACCATTGCACCCGGTCGATCTCCGGAAACGTCTCCCGAAGGCCCGAGCGCGGCGGCCATTCGAGCTCGAAGGTGTTGCTCACAAGCTGATCAGGGTCGAACTCGCCGGCGCAGGCCCACGCGGCAACGACCTTGCCGGCCTTCTGGGTGATCTCTCCGAGCGGGCTGCACGCTCGCGGGTCAACCTGGGCGCCCGTTTCCTCTGCAAGCTCGCGAACTGCGGCGGCGAGCGGATCCTCGTCGGCGTCGATCTCACCCTTCAGGATCGACCATACGCCCTCGTGCTTCTTCGCCCAGAACGGTCCGCCCGGGTGGCCGATGAGTACCTCGAGCGCACCGTGCGAGTGCCTGTACAGCAGGATGCCGGCGCTACGGGCCATCGGCACCGTTATACCCGGCGGCGCCGTTGGGCCTCAGCGGGTGCGGGGCACCTTCAGCGTGACGTTCCGGATGGTGGGCGCGAGCTTGCCGGCGTCATCGCGCCCGCGCGCGACGACCTTGACAAGCGGGAACGCGACGCCGAGCGCGATCGCTCCAATCGCTCCCGCAAGGATGCTCGTGCGTTGCCTCAATCTAGGTACCTCCCACGAGTCCATACGGGAGGCGGTTCGTAGCGGTTTGCCCTTCGGCCGTTGGGCTGGAATGAATATCCCCGCAAAGGGGGATATTCCATCCCCCCGATGGCGCGCAAGATGTGCCTAGTTCGGATAGCGGCCCCCTGGAGTTCAACTTGCGGATGCGGATTGCGGCGCTCTTGCCTGAGGCGAGAGTCAAAACAGAGCTATTTCGAAGCGAGCGCGGCATCTCGCTCATCCTCACGCTCGGGGTGCTGCTCGGCCTGATGGTCATGGGGGGCGCTGCCGTCCACTTCTCCGCGTCAAACACGCGGAGTGCCGACCGCTCCGTCGTTCGCATGGAGGCTGTGTCGGCAGCGGAGTCGGGCATGAACCTTGCGCGGGCCGTGCTCTGGCAGGCGCCGGATCCGACCGATCCGAACGCGGTGGTCGCGCAGACCGTCTCGATCCAGGGCGCTACGGTCGACTACTCGG
>JAUVPB010000085.1 GCA_030598925.1 Actinomycetes bacterium | reverse complement strand
GGGACATCCTCCACGGCATGGCTCCCGGACGATTCGCAGGTGGACCTGCACAGACAGACGTCTTCTGGCAGGTGTATGAGCAGCTCGATCCGGGTCATTGCATCGTGATGGAGAACCAGGAGAACCGGCGGCTTGCCGGCTCCTGCTTCTACCGGGCGCGTGAGACACACGTCTCGCTCGGGATCATGAACGTGCACCCGAACTACTTCGGCCACGGCATCGCGAAGGAGCTACTCCAGTTCATCACCGACTTCACCGACGAGCGCAACAAGCCGCTCCGGCTCGTAGCGAGCCTGATGAACCTCGAGTCGTTCTCTCTGTATACGAAGCGCGGCTTCGTACCGAGGCTCGCCTACCAGGACCTACTTCTGACCGTTCCGGATGAGGGCCTGAGCGGCGACCTACCCGCGACCGCAGCGGTACGGGACGCGACAACCGACGACCTCGACGACATCGCCGCCCTCGAGCTCGACGTGAGCGGAATCAGCCGCGCCAAGGACTACCAGCACTTCGTCGAGAGCGGCGACGGGCTGTGGAGCATGTCCGTCGTCGAGGGAGCGAAGGGCTCTCTGGACGGGTACCTCGCGTCGATCGGTCACCCACTCATCACCCTGATCGGGCCGGGTGTAGCGCGCACCGAAGAACAGGCAGCGGCCTTGCTGATCACCGAGCTCAACCGCTATCGAGGGCGAATGGTGGTGTTTCTCGTTCCGGTTGACTGCAGCCAGATCGTGCAGCTCTTCTACCGACTCGGTGCGCGGAACTGTGAGATGCACGGCGCCCAGATCCGGGGCGACGCACAGGAGTTCGCAGGCGTTTCGCTACCAACGTTCCTGCCCGAGACCGGGTAGCAGCCCGAAGCCGCCTGCCCGCCCGCCGGCCGACGGGCAGAACCGTCAAGAGCTCTCGTCAACGCAGGTATCGTCGACGTCGACCCAGGGGGGTTCGACGTACAGCCCGATCAGGAGTCCTTGACATGCGAGCCGTAGTCGCGCTCGCCGGAGCCATCGCTCTCATCGGGCTGGCGCCGACGAGCGCGGGCGCGGCTGCGCGCCTGGACAAGAAGTCGAAAGGCCTCAAGATCTCGTACTCGATGCCAGACCGCTTCGGGAAGCTCGGCACGAACGGACTCGTGAGGTATCCGACGGGAAAGCAGATCGCGCCGCGGGCCTGGCGCGTGAACTTCGTCGTTCGGCGGAAGGACGGCGACGCATGCAAGCCGTCGGACAGCGTCAGAGTGTCGGCGCCGCGCACAACCGGCGCGCGCTTCATCCAGAAGCGACGCAACCCGTGCCGCTTCTACGGCATGTTCCCCAGCGAAGGCCGGTACGCAGTCTCGGTGACGCTCAAGTCGGGTCAAGCCGGACAGCGCGAGCTGCGAAAGGGATCACGGAGGATCGCGGTGCAGGACTGGCTGATCTTCGGCCTCGGCGACTCGAACGGCTCAGGCGAAGGCACGCCGGACGCCCCGAGCGGGCTGCTCGGCTTCCTGCCGCCGAAGTGGCAGGACGCGTCCTGTGACCGCTCGGCGAACGCCTACCAGGCACAGGCGGCACGAGCCATCGAGCGTCGCGATCGACGCACATCTGTCACGTTCGTGCATCGAGCCTGTTCAGGCGCCTCCATCGCAAGCGGGCTCGTGGGCCCCTACGCCGGGATCAGCGGCGGGAGGGCACACGCTCCACAGATCGGCGAACTGCAAACTCTCGCCCAGGGGCGTGAGATTGACGCGGTGATCCTCTCGGTCGGAGCGAACGACGTCGGCTTCTTCTCGATCGTCATGCACTGCATCGAGTACTCGACCTGTCCGCAGAGCGCGTTCCCGGGTCCAACCTCAGGGCTGTCGCTCGAGCACGTGGTCGACCAGCGGCTGGCTGCCCTACCGGAGCGGTACGACACCCTCGCGGGTGCCCTCAAGGGCGCTGGGATCCCGGCGGGTCGCGTGTTCATCACGGAGTACTTCGATCCGACGAAGGACGCCCGCGGCCAGATTTGCGATCCGCTCATGTCTACTCCGATGGGAACCGTTGACCATGCTGAAGCAGCGTGGGCGAGCGACCAGTTTCTTTCTCCACTGAACAGAGCGATTCGGGCCGCGGCACAGAAACACGGATGGCAACTCGTGGCTGGTGCCCAGGCAGGCTTTCGCACGCACGGCTACTGCTCGTCTGACCCGTGGATCGTGAGCGTCACAGACTCGCTGACCAGCCAGGGGAACCTGAACGGCACACTGCACTCGACACGTCGTGGAAACGCCTTCCAGGCGGATCTCGCATACAGCAGCGTACGCAAGGAGCTGTACCGGAACGGTCGCGCCCGGATTCCCGCAGCGTCTAGGAGCGGGTGAATGAAGAAGGACGTCCGCCAGTTCATCCGGCGGCTCGAAGCCGCCGGGCTCACCGTCGAGTCGACTCCAGGCCACTACCGGGTGATGCGAGACGGCAAGCCGCTCCGAAGGGCCAACGGCATGCCCTTCATGCTGCCGTTCTCGCCCGACACGACACGCTGGCGACGCTCCGCCATTGTCGAGCTCCGCAAGCTCGGCATCGACCTGTAGCTACGACAGACGCGTGAGGCCCCCGAGCCGGGCCCGCCGGCCAGCTGGCCGTTCGACGCTACTGATCGGGCGGCGGGGGCCCGCGAGAGGCGGCCTCAGACGTCTCGGACGGTCACCAGAGCCTCGCTGATCGGGCCCTGTGTCCGCCCGTCGATCGCGATCTCCGCCGTCAGGAGCCGCCGTATACCTTCCCCGGCCTTCGGGGCGGTCGCCCGGAGCGCAAGCTCTCCTCGCTCCCCGTCCCCGAGCCGTAGATCGACCCAGTCGTGCGCCGCCTCCCACCCGTACGCGGGTAGCAGCCGCGCCGAGTACGTTGCCGGCCGCTCCTGGTTGTTGCGCAAGAGCAGTCGAAAGTCGACGCTCTCGCCAGGGTCGACCTCGCTGAGATACGGAAGCAAGCGGGCCCAGAACAGGTCGACGTAGTGATCAGCCGGCTCCCCGACTAGGCGACGAAACGCTCGATCCTTCTGCTCGATGAAATCGCAGTAATCGTCGAGGTCGCCCTTGGAGCACTCGAGGACCTCGTTGTGACCCGGGCAGATCAGCTCCGGGTTCACACGTCGCATGACCTCGGCGCAACGCTGGTGCATCTCGAGCTGGAAGCTGTTTCGCAGCACCGTCGTCTGAAATGCAGAAATCTTGCTGCGGCCCTCCTGAATCACCTCGTCTGCCTGCCAGTTGTCACCGGTGAAGGCAACCCGCCGGCCGTCGACGTCGGTCGCGATGACGGAGTGAAACTCGGTCTGCCCGGGTGCATGAAAGATCTCGAACTCGTACTCCTCCCACGTGAACGACTCGCCGTTTCGGAGCACGCGATCGACGCGGATCGGTTTCGGGTAGACGCACGGTGTGCTTGCCCATGCCGCCGGATCCTCGATGACCTTCGCCACCTCGTCGAGCGCCCAGCACTGCGTCCCATGAAAGCGCTGGAGGTACGGAATGCCGCAGGTGTGGTCGTCGTGGATGTGGGTCGGGAGCACCACGTCGATCTCGGTCACGCCGTAGTCGTCCCGCAGCGCGTCGAGCCGGTGCTCGACGAAGCGCATCGTCTCCATACCCTCGTGGTCCGCATGCAGGTGAAGGTGCGCGAGGTTCGACGTGCCGTAGTCGACGAAGAGAGCCTTGCCGCTCTCGCTCAACAGCACGTAGAAGTTCGAGCACGTCCAGATACCGCCCCAGAGCAGATGGCGCGACAGCGGGTGGAGCTTGAGTTCCGGCAGGAAGTTCGCCTCTGGCCGGCTCCAGATGCCGCCGACATGCATGCCCCGACCGAGACGTACGCAGTCCGCGATCCGACGTTCGAGCCGGTCGATGTCGCCGGCCACATCAGTGATCGGCTCGCCATGAGAGGGCAGCGCGAGCACCGCGTCCCGTCGACGCAGCGCCTGGATCGACTGGAGCGTGAAGGCGAGACCTTCGAGCCCGCTGTACATGTACTCCATCGCGTGAAGCTGGTAGAGCGAGCCACCCGCATTCATCAGATCGCCGGTGAAAGCAACGCGGCGACCGTCGATCTCGGCAATCAGCGCCGACGATCCGAACGTATGCCCCTTGGCCGGCAGCACGGCGAAGCGATGATCGCGCCACTCGAACGCCTCGTAGTCCTCGAGCGACGCGTCGACCTGGATCGGCTCGCCTACAGTGAAGAACGTGTTCCGGTCGTCGTAGTTGTCGTAGGTCCGCCGCGTCCGCCAGAAGTCGTCGGCCCGATCGAAGAGGTGACGCTCGTGCTCGGGCACCGCGACGCGGGCACCGTGCTCGCGCACTCGCGGCGTGCCCCAGCACTGATCGCGATGGTGGTGCGTGTGCAGCACCCACTCGACGCGATCCACGCCGATCTCGTCGAGGTGATCGAGGCAGGCGCCGGAGCCGGCGTCGATGAGCAGTCCGGCGTCGCCGTCCCTGACCAGGTACGCGTTACAGCTGTCGGTGAACCGAAACAGGTTCTCCGATAGCTCCGTGAACCCCTCGCTCGTCATTGAATCCCTGCCAGAGCTACGAGCCCGGCAGAGCTCCCTCGCCTTTCATCTCGGCATGCTGTTCGGCGACCGTTTCCAGCTGGTCATCATCCCACGCCTCGGCCTGCTGAAGGGCGAAGATCGACGTGTAGCCCCCAGACCAGTCGGGCGGGACGAGGCAGCCGCGCGGGTCGTGGTGCGCCCAGCGCGCGGGCTCCCCACGGATGATCGTGCCGGCGTAGCGGCTCGGCAGTGGATTCGCCGTGTAGGTGAAGGCGTCGGCCGACGAGTAGACGTTCAACAGCAGGGGGCGTCCGAGATCCGAGGTGTTCTGTCGCGAGCCATGAACCGTCCGACAGTTGTGAACGGTCACCGAGCCGGCTGGCCCTGTCAGGTACGCGGCCTGGTCGGCACCAGCCGCAGCGGCGTCGCCTTCGGCCAGGGATCCCGTCCACGTGCCGGCTGCGTCGTAGAGGCTGTAGAGCTCGCCGTTGTGACTGCCCGGTACAACTCCGAGCGGTCCCTGATCGTCGCCGACGTCCTCCATGTACAGACCGATGGTCAGCGGGCTGTAGTTGGTATGGGGCCAATACTGGATGTCCTGGTGCCACTCCACGGCCTCGCCGCCCTCGGCCCACTTGAAGTTCAGCTTCGAGTGGTGGAACTTGACGTCCGGGCCAACGAGATCCACCGCGACATCGGCGAGGACCGACTCGGAGGCGTAGTCCCAGTACGTCGAGTGTTGCTCCACCGGGCTCGTCAATCGTCGCAGACGAGGCACGTCAGCCGTGTGATCTGGCTCCAGATCGAAGACCGCGTCCGACTTCGTGAGCGACCTGCTGCGCTCGACGAACTCAGACGTGACGGCGCGAAGCCGGTCGAGCCAGTCCGCTGGAACGATTCGCTCCAGCAGGATGAAGCCGTTTTCGAAGTAGAACTCGCGCTGCTCCTGTGAGAGAACGGTCGGGGGCCTGGCGAGTACGTCCTCGGGTGTCATCGAGACCCTCCTGTCGAGACGGTGGCGAGACCCTACCGCGCGCCCCAACGGCGTGCAGCGTCGACTCTCTTCGGGGAACGCCGAGTAGGATTTGGTCGCCGACGACCAGGAACTGCGAGGAGGACTGAGACGTGGTCAACCCGACCCAGCTCCAGCTCTTGCACGGACGGGACGACCCGCCGACCGAGCTTCGGGAGCTTCACGCCGGCCCGGTCAGCGTCAAGCTCGACGGAATCGAGCTTCGCTACGTGCAGCTCGGATCGATCGAGCTTGTCCGCCGTCTGTACGTCGCTGTTCGGGACGAGAGTTGGGGAACGGTGCCCGTTGCGATCTCAGAGCTCGAGCTCGACGATCGCGGCGACTCGTTCGCGCTTACCTTCAACGCGAGCCATCGCTCGGGCGAGATCGCGTTCGGCTGGCGGGGCACCATCCTCGGCGAGCCCGACGGCACGATCACGGCACGCATGGCAGGGGTGGCTGAATCAGATTTCGCGTACAACCGCATCGGGTTCTGCGTGCTGCACCCGCCCGCCGACAACGCGGGTCGACCGTACCAAGCCGAGTCGCCAGACGGCTCGATCACCGGAGCGCTACCCGACCTGATCGCCCCTCAGGCCGTCGAAGACGGCGTCCTCGTGCCCGTCTTCCCGTCCTACACGGCTCTGACCATCGAGCTCGAGACGGGGGAGCTGCGGTTCGCCTTCGAGGGTGACCTCTTCGAGATGGAGGATCAGCGGAACTGGATCGACGGCTCGTTCAAAACCTACTCGACACCACTCGCGCTTGGCTTCCCGCATGCCGCTCGAGCGAACCAGAAGATCGAACAGACCGTGACGATTTCGGCCAGAGGCGTCCCGGAGCGAGTTCGGGCCAGTGCGACCGGGCCGACCCTGACGCTCGAACCGGGCATCGGCCTATCGCTGCCGCAACTCGGACTGGGCGTGGCAAGCGACGGCATTCCGCTCAGCGAGAGGGAGATTGATGCCCTTCGAGTGCTCCGACTTGACCACCTGCGCGTCGACACACGCCTGTCAGACTCGTCGCACCCGGAGGCAGTCGAGCGTGCGCTCGAGGAGGCTTCGAGGCTCGGCTGTGCTCTCGAACTCGCCGTCGGAGCGGGCCCGCATGACGGCGACGCTCTGGAGACCCTTGCCCGCGTACTCGCCGGTGCGCCTCTGGCGCGAGTGCTGGTGTTCGGTGAGGACGGCAGCACGAACACGCCCGAGGAGACGTCGCCGGGCTCGCTCGTCCGGCTCGTGCGGGAGAAGCTTGAGCCCGTGCTGCCGAACGTGCCGTTCGTCGGCGGCACCGACATGTACTTCTGCAACCTCAACCGAACCCGCCCCGCCATCGATGCAATGGACGGCGTGTACTGGTCGATGAACCCGCAGGTGCACGCGTTCGACGACCGGTCGCTGATGGAGACGTGCGAGCCGCAGGCCGACACGATTCGAACGGCGCGGTCGTTCTGCGGCGACCTCCCGCTCATCGTCAGCTCGGTGACGCTCCTACCGCGCTGGAACCCCTACGCGGTCGGGCCTACGCCTGCCCCCGCGCCCGGTGAGCTGCCTCCTGAGGTCGATCCACGTCAAGCCTCTCAACTCGCCGCCGCCTGGACGTTAGGGAGCATCAAGTACCTCGCTGAGGCGGGGACCGCTTCGGTTACCTACTACGAGACTGCCGGCTGGCGAGGGGTACTCGAGCGTGAGACGGGCTCGCCGGAACCGGACGCATTTCCATCGACGCCTGGAACGCCGTTCCCGCTATACGACGTGCTTGCCGAAGTCGCACAGCACAAGGACGCCGAAGTTATTGCGTGCCGCTCGAGTGACCCGCTCGTCGCCGTCGGACTCGCGCTGAGGCACGCAGACGCGACGACCGTTCTCGTCGCGAACATGACACCGCAGCCACAACTAGTCGAGGTCGAGGACGGCGTGCGAATCGAGCTGGGCGGTTACGCCGTGGATACCTGCCGGGTGGTAGGAACGCCCGACTAGGCGGGCACGGGTTGGAGGCCGACCGACATCAAGAGAGCTCCTGCCCGGCGAGCGGCAGTCTCCTCGACTTCCGCAGTCTCGATCCGTACGCCTTCTACGCGCAGCAGCGGCGCGAGTCGGCTGTCACATGGGATGCCGGCATGGACGCCTGGTTGGTCTTGTCACATGAGCTCTGCACCCTCGTCGAGCGCGACGAGGATCTCTTCGCAGCCGCGTATGCCCACCACGACGGCTCCGACGAGATCCGCGGTCGGCGTAGTTTGCTCACGCTCACCGGCCGCGAACACCGCCGCCTGCACGACTTCTTCAGCGGGGCACTGTCCGCGAAAGCAATCGAGCGTACGTGTGCCGCGATCAGGCGCACGATCAACGCGCAGCTCGATCAGCTCGCCCCACTCGGTCGCGCGGAGCTCGACAAGGACTTCGCCGAGCGCGTCCCGATCGCGGTGATCGCCGAGGTACTTGGGCTTCCTGCGACGGACGAGGAAGCGCTCTGCCGGTGCCGCGAGGCGATGGTCGTGTTGCTCGCCTGGTTCGAGTCGGGCGGCGCTGTTCCGGAGCTCGTCGAGCGGGCTCGCAGCGCGATCCGCACGCTTGAGGACGTGATCCGGCCGGTTGCCCTCGAGCGCCGCGAGCAGCCCAAAGACGACCTGATCAGCAAGCTCTGGGAGTTCGGCCCGATGCAGTACCAGGATTGGGACGAGACTGACGTCGTCGACCAGTGCAAGGTCATTCTCCAGGCTGGGTCGGTTACGACGCAAGACCTCCTGTGTTCGCTCGTCTACCGCGTGCTGATGGACGATCCGCTACGAGAGAGAATCCTCGACGACACCAACGCCGTCCCATTGCTCGTCGAAGAGACGTTGCGACGCGAGAATCCGGTGCAGCTGCGCATGCGTGTGGCGAACGCCGACACCGAACTCGGTGGCAAGCACATTCGCGGGGGTGACCGACTCTACGTCGTCAATGCGGCGGCGAATCGCGATCCAGCCCGCTACGAGCGGCCGGACGAGCTCGACCTGGACAGGCCTGGGATCTACTCGCACCTCGCATTCAATGTCGGGCCCCGACTGTGCGTCGGTCGTTGGCTTGCCCGCCTCGAGGCGACGGAGGCGGTGCCGGCGATCCTCGCGCGTCTCCCGCGGCTACGTCTCGATCCCGACTCTGCGCCGCCGCGCTTTCAGCAGTGGATGTTCCGCGCGTATCGGCCGCTACACGTCGTGTTTGACGCCTAGGCGATCCTGCCGTTCCACTCCTAGTCACGCCTGCTACCCGGGTATGATCGCCGCGGATCCAACGTACGAGCGGACGAATACGGAAGGCCTGCTTTGGCTGAGGTTACGTTCGAAGGCGTCGAGAAGGTCTATCCGGACGGCACACAGGCTGTCGACGACCTGAGCCTGGAGGTTGCTCACGGTGAGTTGATGGTGCTGGTCGGGCCGTCGGGCTGTGGCAAGACGACCGCGCTACGCATGGTTGCGGGTCTCGAGGAGATCACGAGCGGGGAGATCACGATTGGGGACGAGGTCGTGAACGAGTTGCCTCCCCGCGAGCGCGATGTCGCCATGGTGTTCCAGAACTACGCGCTCTACCCGCACAAGTCGGTCTACGACAACCTCGCGTTTCCACTCAAACTGCGCAAGATGTCCTCGGCCGCGATCGACGAGCGCGTCAAGCGGGTCGCGCGCCTCCTCGAACTCGAGGAGAATCTCGACCGAAAGCCGCGACTCCTCTCCGGCGGCCAGCGGCAACGTGTCGCCATGGGGCGGGCGATCGTGCGCGAGCCGCAGGCATTCCTGATGGACGAACCGCTCTCGAACCTCGACGCCAAGTTGCGGACGCAGATGCGTGCCGAGATCAGCCAGCTCCATCGGGAGCTCGGCGCAACGATGATCTATGTGACCCACGACCAGGTCGAGGCGATGACGCTTGGCACGCGCGTGGCGGTCATGCGCAAGGGAGAGCTCCAGCAGGTCGGCACCCCTCGCAGCCTGTATGCCCAACCTCAGAACGTGTTCGTCGCCGGCTTCATTGGAAGCCCGTCGATGAACTTCGTCGAAGCGGAGCTCGAATCCGTGGGTGGCGGCATCGACGTCGTGTTCGGCAGCGAGCGGCTGGCGGTCGACGGCGACGAGAACGCTCTCCGCCCGGCCCTTGCGTCGCACGTGGGCCAGCGCGTGATACTCGGAATCCGACCACAGAGCCTGGTCGACGCGGCCTTGACGACCAGCCCACCGCAGCGTCGATTCCAGGGGCTCGTCAGACTCACCGAGGATCTTGGATCGGAGATCGTCGTCCACTTCGACGTGCAGGCATCGCCTGCCGTGACCGACGAAGTGCGCGAGATCGTCCAGGACGTCGACCAGGTCGCGCTCGACGATCTCGAGCACGAGCGCGAGCGTCAGCGAACGCCGTTCGCCGCACGGTTTCCCGCTTCGACGGCGGCCCAGTCAGGTCAAACGATCGAGGTCGGCGCGACTCCGGGCTCACTGTATTTCTTCGACCCCACGACCGGTCAGTCGATCCAGACATGAACTCGCAGGCCCCCACGACCCCCGCCGACCACCCGCTAACTTGCGCCGCCGCTAGACGTCTTCACAGAGCAACACTGGTGCGTCCGTCGCGAAGGAACAACGAAGCCGCCCCTGGCGGCGGAGAGGAGTTCGAATGAGCACGGAGAGCAACGATCGCGAGGCTCGTGACCTCGTTCAACAGCTGAACGCGGGGAGGATCTCTCGCCGAAGTTTCGTCAAACGCGCCACGGTGCTCGGTTTAGGCATCGGATCGATCGGGACCATTCTCGCCGCGTGCGGCGGCGACGACGATGACAGCTCTGCTCCGGCGCCAGCGCCAGCCGAAGAGCCAGCTGCACCAGCCGAAGAGCCGGCCGCACCAGCCGAAGAGCCAGCGG